>CAYMER010000221.1:0-10602 GCA_964389345.1 uncultured bacterium
CCGTTAGCGATGATACCGCTGAAGGCCGTCGAAGTGTTATCGCCTCCCGCCGTAAGCGTGCAAGCGCCTGCCGTGTTACTGACAGTCCCTGCTCCGGTAAGCGAGCCTATCGTCTCGTCTTTACCGAAGATATTGAGATAGGCCCCGGCAGCTACATTCACCGCGGTGCTATCAGGCAGCACGCCTGCTGCGCCTAAAACAAGCGTCCCGGCATCAATGAAGGTCGCGCCGGTGTAATCACTGTTTGTCATAAAAAGGTCGAGTTCACCGGAGCCGCTTTTAACCAGTATGCCGCTGCCGGTGATCTTCTTGTCTCCGCCATAAGTATTGACCAATGATATCGTGCCCGAACCGTCAAAAGTAATGGCGTTGCCGTTGTTATTGATATTCCCGTAAAAAATCATGGTGCCGGCATTGGTTTTTATTGTGCTGTCTGATGTGAGTGTAATCGCGCCAGAATAACTGGCGATGCCGGCGGCGCTGTTAAACAAAACCCCTGCGCTGTTAAATCCGGAGCCGGCAAGCTCCAGAGTCTCGTGCTTTGCCGCGGCATACAAATCACGGCCGTTTAAGTCCAGGGAAGCCCCTGAAGCTACTGTCGTACCCGAAGCAGTGGTTCCCAACGCTTCATCGCTACCAAGCTTAAGTATTCCTGCGCCAACCGATGTCAACCCGGTGTATGTATTAGCTCCGCTCAATATCAGCATACCGTCACCGTCTTTAGAAAGCGTCCCGGTCGTAGTCCCGATTGCGCCGCTTATCGTGGTATTACCGTCTCCGCCGACCCTCAGATTCTTCCCGGCGCCTCCGATATTGCCGCTTAAGGTCAAAGTTCCGGCGTCAGAATTGATGCGTGTTGTGCTGCTTAAGGTTATCGCGCCCGCCCAGATGTTGTTGCCGCTGATATTCCTCATCGCGCCGTCCGAAGTTATCCCAGTGTCGCTTAAGGTCAATGCTTCTGTCCCTACGCTAATGTCGTTTTGCAACTGAAGCGCCGCGCCGCTTGCAACCACGACTCCTCCGGCGGTCGCTCCGGTGGCTGTATTATGACGGATATTAAGCACACCGGCGTTCACGTTAGTAGCCCCGATATAAGTATTGGCGCCGTTTAATATCAATGTCCCCGCGCCAACCTTCGTTACGGCGCCCGTGCCGCTGATGACAGATGCAAAATCCGTCCCTTGCGTGACCACATTGGTGCGGTAAAATGACAGCGTGCCATTATTGGTGATCGCACTGCTGGTGGAGAGCTTACCGGTAGTCCCGTTATTTCCGATCTGCAGTGTGCCGGCCGAAATCGTCGTATTGCCTGTGTAGGTGTTTGCGCCCGAGAGTGTAAGGGTTTTACCAGCACCATTCATGGTAAGGCCACCTGTTCCGCTTGCAACACCGCTGTAAGTCCCGGTGCCGGTAACGGTCAGAGTGTTGGCCCCTAAAGTGGTCGACCCTGTTCCTGACAAATAACCTATTGTTTTGTTGCCTTGGATCGTAAAAGTACCGTTATTGACAACGCCTGCGCTTGCTTCAATGGTGCCTGTTGCGTCT
The DNA here is from genome assembly GCA_964389345.1 of uncultured bacterium. GTDB lineage: Bacteria > Omnitrophota > Omnitrophia > Omnitrophales > Aquincolibacteriaceae > Aquincolibacterium. The sequence goes on from CAYMER010000221.1 coordinate 1,546, forward strand.
AAAGTTAATGTGCCTTGAGTAATGGTCGTGGCGCCGGTATAGGTGTTGGCCGCCCCTAAAATTAAAGTGCTGGTTCCATTTTTTGAAATGCCGTATCCGCCACTGATAACTCCTGTAAGTTCTAAATTATAGCTGCCATCGCCGGAATACAAATTCACATCCTTCAACAATTCCATCTTTAAACCGATGACTTGTGAATTCTCGCTGGAATTATCGATATCTCCGGAAAGGTAAATGTCATTGCCTTCGATATCCATTTCTCTGGCTTTGCTGTTGAAAGTGATCCCGCTGAATGTATAACCCACAAAATTATTCGAAGGGTTAGGCCTGGTATTAAGAGTCGTGCTGAACTCTATGGAATCCCCGTCCTCAGGTGCGCCGAGCGGCCATTGGAGCCAGTTACCCGTCCAGCTCATGTTGTTGGTGGTACTCAAAATCCCGCACCATTTGCGGTTTGTCGCAAACGCCGGAGTAACGGGAGAAAAAACAAGGGAAAGGATTGCAACAACGGAAACGAGTTTTTTCATGATGGAAGACCTTCTCTGAGTTTATAAAAAAGTTTCGACTAGTCCTATTAGAAAAATAAAACCGACTGAACTTCTATCCGAAACTGTTTATCCCATAACGGTTACGGCAAAATCTACCACACACACCCATGAAGACCAACAAATTCTCGACTCGGCCTCGCTCACGTTCGCGGCGAGGGCCATGATCTTCGTGGCCGTGGAGGAAGTGATCCCCGAATCGCAACAGAACGGCATCCGGTCCGCTAACGGCAGGCCTTGAAGTGCGCAATCACGTCGCAATCCGGAAAATGGTTTTTAAGATCGCTCTCGAATTCCCTGGCAAGTTCTTCGGCGTAGCCGAGGGTCAAGGTTTCGTGTGCCAGAAAACACGCCTCGACAAATATCTTTTGCCCGGCCTTCCGCGTCCTCACCCGATGCATCCCGGAAACTCTGGATTGATACTGCCCCAGCACTGTTTGCACCTTGTCGCGAACTTCTTGGGGCGGAGCCGCGTCCAATAGTTCGGAAAGGTCCCGCATAAATCCCCGAACCGGCGTAGCGATCAGGCACCCCGCAAGAGCGATGGCCATGACGGGATCGACATAGGGAGAAAGCGCCGAATACGCGGAACCATCAACCCAAAGCCCGAAGACGAACCCGGCGCACACGCCAAACGATAGCACCGTGTCGCTCAGCCAGTGGAGAGCCGACGCCTGGATCATTTGAGAATGGACGCGTCTGGCCGTGCGCTTCAGATAAACGGTAACGCCAACACTGATCAGGCCGGAGAAAAACATCGCGACCGCGGGGAGGCCGTAGCTCGTGACCGCTTCGGCATGGATAATGTCCTGGACCGCGAACTTGATGCTGATCACGCAAGTGACCATGATCAGTCCACGCTGGACCACCGAGGTAAGTGTTTCGTATTTGTGATACCCGTAGTGAAAGACCTCATCCGGCGGCGCATGGATCTTTTTCGCCGCAAAACGCATCAGAAGCGCGGAGACCAGGATCGCAAGGCTTGCCGCCGCATTGAGGATGAGCGTCACGGAATCCACCGCGATGCCGATGATCACGGCGATTAAAAAAGACAGCGCCGCCCCAAAGATTGAGACGCTCGCGGCAATCGCCAGCGCCTCCGGTGAAACGCCTCGCTTTGTGTTATTTTCTTCCTTTCTTTTTGGTCGCATGGTGCCCTCCGTTTTAAAAACAACTATTCTCCGCCCCTGACCGGATCGGAGAGGACTCCCCTTAAACAAAACGTTCGATCAACCGGCCGGAAGGCTTTAGGCGCAGGCGCTCCGGGACTTTTTGGCGGAGCGGGCGACGAGGATCTCGCCGGCAACAACCGTCATGACAACGCCGAGGATGACCGGCAAGGCTATCCTTATAAAATCATGGCCGGGCTGGATGATCAGGATCAGGACGGCCGCCAGAACAAACGTTTCGGCCAGAGCGGCCAGAAATATCGCGAACCATTCCGGCCCCGGGACCCGGAAAGGCCTGGAAATGTTCTTGTCCTTATTCCGCAGAACGATAAAAGCCGGAAAAAGCATTAAATTCGAGAGCAGTTGAACGATAAGGCTGAATGAAACCGTATGCCAGAACAGCTCGGCCGCGTTCTTGGCGATCAAACCGTAAACAAGGATCACGACCGTAGAAATGATCCCGGAGATGACCGACGCCCCGAGCGGCGCCATGTTTTTGTTCATCTTTCCGAAGATCGCTGGCAGGTCCCCGTTATTAGCGGATTCCGCGATGGTCCGGTTCTGCCCCAGATTCCAGGCGATGATCCCCGAAAAGAAAGCGCCGGAGATCAAAAGGCCGGCCGTGACCGCAATAAGGTGTTTCATCCCGCTATCGCCAAACGCCGTCATAAACACGTGGAGGACCCCGCTTGCCACATTGATCTCCTTGACCGGGACCACGACCCAGAACGAAAAGGTCGCCAGCAAATAAAACACCGCAATCACGACCGCGGACGAGACGAGCGCCCGTGGAATATCGCGAGCGGGATCCTTCATTTCGCCGGCGGCGGCGGAGACAAGCTCGCACCCCTGAAGGTTATAAATGATCACCGGTATGAAAACGATCGCCGCATTCAGATTTGGCGCAATGTTCGCCCACGTGAACTCATTAGCAAAATGCCCGTTCTTCAGAAAGAACAGCACCGCGGCGGCGATCATGCCGGCCACAATCAGAAACTGCGCCAGGGACCCCATGTTCGGAATCCATTTGGAGGTGCTCAAGGGGACCAGATTGATGCCGACCGCGATCCATATCAGGACCAGTCCGATCGCGACCTGCTGCCAAAGCGCGATGCCTGGAAAAAACAAATGCCCCACAATGTCGGCGATAGCGATATAGATGGCGGGCAGCCAAACCGGCAAAGAGATCCAGTAATACCAGATGCTCCGGGCGGCCCACCGGCGGCCGAACGCCTGCTTGATCCAGACGTAGATACCGCCCTGCTCCGGATAGGTCGATCCTAACTCGGCAGCGATAAATCCAAAGGGGAGAAAATAACCAGCCAGGCAGATCAGCCACCAGAAGATCGCCGAAGGCCCGATCGCGGCAGAGGTCGCGATGGCCTCCACTCCGAAAACCGCGCAGAACGTGAAAAGCGCGAGGTCCCAAAAGCCCAACACCTTTTTTCTTTCCATCAACTTCTCCTCCCGACCAGGGTCGCTTTTTTCACCCGATTAAAAATTTGATCAAAAAAGGCCTCTTGGGCCACATCGCCCGGACAACCCGAAGCAGGTAAGCGGACAAGGTCAGAAATAACATCAAGACCATATAAACGACGAGGAATGTCAGAAAATCCTTATGGGGCCAATAGTGCTGGATGACATACCGGATGATGACGAGATGAAAAATATAGATAAAAAGCGAGGATTCGCCTAAAGCCCGCAGGGGTTCATAAAACAGGAGATCCGGCTTTCGGTCGACCACGCAAAATAAAGTGATCATAATGCCGATCGCCGTGACGATGTAGCCTAATGTAGGCGGATAAAAAAGCTCGCTATATCCCAGGACAATAAGCATCTCGCCCGGGTGCGCTAACCATAACACGCTTCCGCAGATCGTCGTGATCACGCCCGCGAGCAGGGCCTTCCCGGTCGCGAAATGCCGTTCGGATCTTAGACGAAGTTTCTGAAGCACCGGCCCCAAAAAAGCGATCCCGAGCCACGGGAAGACGGGGAAATCGCCGTCGATCAGCCAGCTTTTGGTGATCCCCGCGATGCCGGTGTCTCCCATGACGAAACGGCCGACCCCGGAGGATACCGGCTCCCCTTCTTTATATCCAAAGACGCCCTGCAGGACGGGGGTCAAAAGGAAAAGGGCACCGATCACAACCCACCGCAGCGGCGTTTTGAGCTTCAGAAAGAGGAATACCAGCGGGACGGCAATACCGATAAGATACAGGACATCCATTTCCACAAAAGGAACCATGTGCCAGATCAGGACATCAATGAGCGCGGCAACGATCAATACAAGAGCGCCCCTTACCAGATAATATTTGAAGTCATGCTCTCCGGCCTCTCCCTTGAGCGCAATCATCATCCCGCTGAGCATAATGAAAAGCGGCGCCGCGAAAGTTCCGTAGAACCGGAATAAAAAGGGCGGGGGCAGGATAAGCGCGTAGGGGGCCATATTGGCGGCAACCATGGTCAAAATAGCGATCCCGCGCATGACATCAATAGACAAATCTCTTTTAGACGCCACCGTAACCTCCCGTAAAAAGCCCTCTGCCAACTATAAACCAAAAGGCCTGCTTTAAAAAATTCGATTAAACTCCATACGGTTTTCGACCCAAACTCGCCGGGTCTTAACTTGCAAGATTATCCTCCCCCAGAGAAAAACAAACTAACAAAATTTCAAAACAAAATCCCACAACCCGCTTCAGCCGCCAAAGGATTAATTTACACTACGCTTCTAAAAAACAAAACCCTGCGCAAGCATTTCACCCACGTAGGGCTTTGTTTTAGTATTGCTCCAGCGCTGGAAGTTATGAAATGACTCCCGATAGAAACAGCAACTTCATGGGTCGCTGCGATTATCGTACTTGCTCGCAGGAGCAAGTGCCTGCGTGGGCTCCCTTGCTGGGCTACGCCCTTCAAGGACTAACGCACCCTTCGGGTGCCGATTGCGAACCAATCCCTGCCCTTCGGGCAGGGATTCTCGCCCACAAAATAATATTCACAAAAAAGGCGCCCTTTTCAGGACGCCTTTTTGTGAAAACTCCCCCGCGTGGGCTCGATCTCCTCCGCATCCGTGACAGATTTTGCTACCGCAAAATCTACGGACGCTACGGTAGGACACCCGCAACCTCAAATGAAGTCGCCTTCCCTTGAAGAGAAGGCTCCATCCATGGGTTCGGTTGCTCCTGTTCGAGCCCAGTCGTAATCAAAAATAAAAAAGCCGACATCCAGAAAAGGACATCGGCTTTTTTTATATGGCTCCCCGAAACACACTCCCGCGCGTCCGTTTTTCGAGGTTGAATTCCCGATCTCCCTCTATAGAGTTACCAAAGGCGCTTGGAAGATCGGCACTCCGGACCGTCCGCACTCAACTTCAAGCTGGCCGCTAAAAGTAGCCCTGCCGTAACTAATACAACCGTTAGCTCCCAAGTGTAGTGGCATTCGCCTCTACACCTACGAACAAATTTACGCAACAGTGTTGCGTATTTCCGAGACATCGTCTCGGATTTCTGCATCACCGATGCGAATATTGAAAAAAATCAGCCAGTTAGCCATTCCGGAGATACCGCCTGAGGAATTCGCCAGACATTGTCTGGCATTTTCTATTCCGCTGACAGCATTCCACCTGCGCAGAAAATAAATTTCACAAGCTTGGGAGTTTTGATCTTTTGATGCAGAACAGGAATTGCCTTCGGCTAAGCGTATTTGGTCCCAACGTACTGTCCATATCGACCATAGCAGGGATAGCCGCTTTTATTCTTATGCTCCTTCAAAGTAGTATCCAAGCTTGAACGGGTAAATCGTTTGCCGCACGTTGTGCATTTCACCACATATTTTAGAGAGGGCGACGAAAAAGCACTTTTTCGCTTCGGTAGGCCGGGCTGCTTGAAGCTCGAAGAGGCATAGCCTCTCGATTGAGGCGGGGCATAGAAAGGTTCGGAAGGACTGAGTTCGATCGCATAGGCTGGCACGAATGTTTTTTGGATAACTTCGGCGCTTTCAATTTTGTCCACTCTATAAGCCCGGGACTCGCGATTGTCAGCGCGGATGGCATGAAGAAGCAGGTTGCCGTCTTTTGTTCGCCGGAGTGAATAAGGTTCGATGGTTCGTTGAGTGCCCTGATACCCTAATTTAACGCAAAGATGATTTGCCCCTGCAAAGCGAATAATCTCCAAAGGAACACGCATCCCCCAAGCTTGAGCTGTAGCAGGCGGAGTCCACTGGATATCCTCTTCGGGAAGCATCGCTATAGGCTGAGGCTGAACCGGCACAGCTCCTTTGAGCAGCCAATCGAACACATGAGAAAGCTCATCCCAGAATTGATTGACCGACGGAAGCATGGGCAACTGATGCGCAAGCATATTGGCCCATTCACTTTCTAATTCCGATTTCTTAGGTTCTCGTTTTATCGCTTCGAGAGCAGGAAAAGGAATGCCTTTAAATTCACACTTTTTCTGAATGACTTGCTGCACCACTTCACGATTGGGTCTCATTTCAGGATGGCGGAAAAGATGGACCACGTCATAAAGATCGCGCGGAAGCCCTCGTTCACTCAAAGCCCGGACTTTTTCAGCGAAGACTTCTTCGTAGGAATAGCATGCGATCTGAATTCCTCCGGACGGCTTATCTGAATAGACGTGATGGACTTCACGACGAACAGGCGAAAGAACGACCGTTTCATCGTTCGTGAGATCCAATTTGATGCGCGGAAGATCGCCGCCGGGCGCAATAGGCCCGCGATAACCAATCCGGCCTAGCACCGATTGCTTGCCTCGCGGATTTTGATAAACTTCAAATCGGATGCTTTCCTTTGGCAATTCAATGCCACTTTGCTCATAAACCCACTCGGAGATTTCTTTGAAAACAGACAGAAGGAATTTTTCATCGATGTGCGCAGTATCCGTTAAAGTAAAATCCAGATCTTCTGAAAAACGGTAAGTCTCAAAATAACATTTCTTAAGGCACGTTCCACCTTTAAAGATCCACGCGTCTTGGGTGGCCGCATGATTTCCAATGCCGGCAAGCAGCCATCCCAAGGCGTAATCTTTCTCAACCACGTCCGGTCTTAAAGAAAATTCACGCGAAAATTCGAGGATTTCTTGCCGGTCAATCACGTTTTGCTTCCTTCCAATTTTCAGGGACCCATAAACGCCAGCGGCTAACCAGCCGGTTGCATTGCATGGATGGATCGAGTTTGGCATTTCCTGCCGTAAGACGCTTCTGCAATTTCGAGAGAACAGGATTTTCGATCTTTTGGCCACGTTCTAAAAAGAAGCCCAAGCGTTTATAAATGGCGCCATTCTTCATACGGTCTGCGTAATCGAGCAGTTGCTCCAAATTCTTATTGGAGGACGAAAGATAGTTATTAAAAATTTCACTCACCATCCGAGCGCCTCCGCCGATAGCAGTGTCGTCCAATAGATCAACGATCGTCTTTGTCGGGTCCGAAATTTGAATTTGGACCCGCTCCCGCCAGACGACTTTCATTCCAAAAAAACGGGATGGTGCTATTTTTTTTATCCAGAATTCATTGGCCTGAAGTTTTATTTTTCTTTGGCCTATGGAGCGGGTAGTCAGGACAATTATTGTTTTAAAAATTTGTTCTGTCAGCCCCCAATGTTCAACAGCGCTCCACCCCCCCATATAGCAAGGCCGGAAAATACTGTTGGCAATAATCCATGGATCTTCAGCCGCTGTGCTAGTTGTTTTTGCCTGAAGTGGCACGGGAGCATATAATCCTCTGCGGATCCGGAAGAGCCATCCTTGTTCAGCCCAGCGTGCCATCAATTTGGCAACTTGAAGACGGGGAAGTTTGAGAATCGTCGCCGCTTCTTCAACCGTAACAGTTGATTTGCTTTGACGCACAATTCTAGCTAGTAGCTCCCGGGTTTTTGTTTCTATGCCACCAAAGGTATTCATAGTATATCCTAAGCTGTGATATTCCCTTCCAGAGCGAACTATTATGCTTTTAATATACCCAATCTAGCCTCTCAAAGCAAGTGCAAAAAACAGCCATGTTTTATATTTAAGACGAATATACGCAAGCCCTTATTTTACAGTTAGTTACGCAGTTTCTACTATCCGGTTACTATCCGATTTACTGTCCGATCCGCATTCAAACAGCTACGGCTGAGCCGGTTCTTTCGGCTTCAGATCGTTGATCACTTTTTTAAGCGGGTCTTCGACGGGCGGACTTTCTTTAGCCGGAATGGTAAGGTTATTATTCGCGTCATCGGTTTTATGAACACGAGAGGAACGAGCTTCTTCCCCAAGATTCTTTTGCGCAGGATAGAACCAGAAATATTCACACCCTAAGCCATATTTTGTTTTAAAACGTGCGAAAGCCGTTATTTTCATTGAAATGTGCGCATTTGCTATCGCGCTTGCCAAAGCCTCAGAATTCTCGGATCGATACCAACATGCAGCATTTGAGCCAGCACGTGATCGATGCAGACACCTTTGCAAGGCTCTTTAAGGAATTCCCGAAGGTCTTCGAGACGTTTTCTTTCGATGAGAAGAGGAATCTGATCTTGTTGCTCGTGAAGGAAGTGATCTATATGCCGACGAAGGTGCGGGTTCTATTTTGGGGAGATATTCCTGAAATGAACTTTGATCTAAAAACCCCGCCTGACTGGACCCCGCCACCCGATGATGGCGATACGCCCTACACTCCTAAAGGCTCCGGCGGCTCAAGTGTAGAAGCGCCCGTGCGAACCAGATACTTGGTTCGCACGGGCGTGTTGAATGGCTCCCCGAAGCACACTCCCCAACGTCCGTTTTTCGAGGTGGAATTCCCGATCTCCCTCTATAGGGTTACCAAAGGCGCTTGGAAGATCGGCGCTCCGGACCGTCCGCACTCAACTTCGAGCTGGCCCTTAAAATCAGCTCTTATGGCAGCCGGTCCGCTCCCGTCACCTGAAGTGTAGAGGCATTCACCTCTACACCGGCGAACGAATTTCCGAGACAGCGTCTCGGATATCTACATCACTGATGCGGCATTGTAAAACCAAATCAGCCAATCGCCGATTGGCCATTCTGCAAATGGGCCCTATGAAATTCGCCAGACATTGTCTGGCATTTTTACTTCGGCAGGACAATTACGCAAGCTGTGTAACGCTCTTTGCATAATTGAAGAAAAAGAAGGGGAATCGCTTTATTTCAGCTTCCAATTAGCTATATCTGCGCTTTCGGCAATATTAATAATGTCTACCGGAGGACTGAGATGGCTTACTGAATGGATGCGGGCGAAATCGATCATCAGATCGCCAGGTAATGCGGAGAGGGTTAAAGTCGAGTTCGTACTGGTAAAGATGAGATCTATGCTTTGCCTTGAAAAATCATTAGCTGCA
>CAYMER010000222.1:0-3486 GCA_964389345.1 uncultured bacterium
TTCATGAGTCGCTCCTTTGGTGGGAGCGCCAAAATAACACACGAGCGGATTCAAATCGATTAAAACCGTTTGCCCTGTTAACATATTGAAAATCCTTAGGTTACGTTAACTGAACCATCAAACAACCGGACAGTAGTGATCAAATTTATATAAAACAAAACTGATGCTATCTTACGATTTTAGAATAAGAAAGCAAGGGGGAAAATTTGTTTTTCGCCACATCGGGACATATTTTTTCCTGAAAAATTTCTTCGGAAAAGATCGTTCCACATTCTCGTCAAAAAATCCGGAAAGAAAGGTTTGAAACGAAAAAAGCGTCACACCAAAAGCTACGAAGTCCCCTAAAACAAACGCCCCGGCTAACCCAGTTGTTAGACCCCCTCGCCTTTCAACCGTTTTTTGCCAGGGCAATTTGCTTATTCAAAAAAAGAAATCCATCAAACTCCAAAAGCCAGAACATGCTGTGGCTCCGGAACGATCAATTGATAAATCTCAGAAGCGGTATGGGTCGCTTTAAGACGATCCTGCATAGAACGATCACATAGAAACCACTTGATATTCTGAAGAATCTTCCGTTTCTGACGTTCTGCCGTATCATTCTGAGGCAGGATCAATACAAAAATAAAATGGACCGGACGTCCGTCCAGCGATGGGAAAGGAACGCCGGTGGGGCTGACCCCAAAAGCTACGATGGGTTCATGAACTTCGGGAGAAAAACAATGAGGAAGGGCAATGCCGTGGCCGATGGCTGTGGTTCCGATCTGTTCACGCAGAGTGAGAAGCTCCAGAATCTTTTGTTTTTCGATCCCCTGCAAACTCCAGGCCGGCAGCGCGTCAACAATCTTTTTCAGCGCGTCTTCACGGTTCAGAGCATCAAGCCCCGCGACAATATTCTCTTCATGCAACAAAAGATGCCCCATAATTCGCTCGCCCCTGTCTTTTCTGAGTGCGGATCTTCGAAACTAAATGGCGACGCCACTTGCGCCGCGTTGTCCGAAGATCAAGTTTCAGAAATCGAAGTGCTTCCCGCAAATTCGGAAACTCTCTTAAACCTGCCTCATCCCGCTCCGAATAAAGCGCCGAGACACGGAATTTCTCAAGCTGTCTCATCCTCTGTTCGATGGAAGGTTTCAACGCATTCGCTTCATCGCTTGCATGATTGGAGATCTCGCGATAAAGATCCTGCCACTCGATTTCCATCTTTTCGACAAAGGGCCTTATCAACTGACTACTGATTTCCATTTTTAAATCCTTTTCAAAATCGCTGATTTGATAATCAACAGAACTTATTTTGTTTTTTATTTCTCCCTCGTAGATATGCTAGCAGGAACCGCATTAAATGCGCATTAAAGATCGATTAAATAATTTTAAGTTTTGATGGGGTTATAGGACTCGAGAATAGCTTCTCCAGAACAGAAAAATCTCAGATCTTTATAAGTGGCAATTCGATAAAAACTCGCGTCCCCTGGCTAGGAAGACTTTCAAACCAAAGAACTCCCTGATGGGCATCGCAGATGGCCTTTACAATACTAAGCCCTAAACCAGCCCCCTCCTTGGAGCGAGCTTGATCCGCCCTGTAAAATCGCGTCCCAAGGTTTTCTAGAGTTTCGTGGTCAATCCCGATCCCTGTATCTTCGATCCTAACTGTCACTCTACCAGGTCCGGACACTTCGACACGAACGATTACCTTGCCGTTCGGCTCCGTGAATTTGATTGCGTTGTCCAAAAGATTGGTAAAAAGACGCTTCAAATAGATCTCATCACCGAACACTCTCGCGTCCGTTAGAGCTTCCAAAACCAATTCGACCTTCGCCTGGCAAGCGCGTTCATGATAAAGTCTGTGGACTTGTTCCAGGATCGGCACCAACGCCAGATTCTTTTTCTGAAGACTCAGCTGCTTCGCATCGTTACGAACAAGAAACATCAGGTCATCCACCAAGCGAATGAGCCCATTCACCTCTTCGCTGATCACCCCGATCGTCCGCAGGAGATCTTCTTGTGAACGAGCCCGCCGGAGCGCGAGATCGATCTCACCACGAATGATTGCAAGCGGCGTTTTGAATTCATGCGAGACATTCGAGCTGAATTCCTGCACCGCGCGCGTGGAAGCTTCGAGCCGGTCAATCATTTCGTTCAGGGTCTCGGCCAAACGATCCAGTTCATCCTGCGTGAATGTTCGCGGAAGACGGCTTTTTAAATAAGCGGCCGTGATCTTTCGAGCCTGCTGGATCATCCGATCCACCGGGCTTAAAAAACGCTTAGCCAAGAACCACCCCGCAAAACATGCTAACGCCACACCCAGCGGAATAATGACCGCGATGATAAGTCCCAAGCGAGTCAATGTTTTCTCGATTTCGTAAAGCGGCTTTGCGATCTGAATAATAAAGAACGGCCTGTCCTGAAACCGCACCAGATGGTAATAAAGCCGGATCGGACTTTTCTCGAAGTGGATCGTTTGGTAGGAGTCTCCTTTTTCCATCAAGACCGAATCGCGCTCATAGTCCGGGAAAATGATATCTCGCTCCCAACCACCCAGGTTGGATCCTATCAAGGACCGGTTCAAACCGATCATGCGAACAAGAAAAAGACTGCGCGTAACCCTGCGCTGCTTTTTCTCCCATTCACGGATCGCTTGAGTGACTTTCGTTTGAAACTCCGTCGGAAAGGCAAGCGTTCCCTTTTCGACCATGGGAGGGACTAAAAGCTCTGGATCCTTACGCTCCTGAAAAAAGGTGACGATCCCCTCCTCGATGCTTTGGGCCTCCTCGTGCAGACTCCGTTCCGCATCCCGGTAAAGCGCCCTCGAAAGTTCCGTGTACATCAAAAAAGAAAATCCCGCGAGAAAGACAGTCATCATGAGCGCGTACCCGAGCGTCAGGCGAGACTTGAAGGAGCGGAATGGGATCATGGACAAGCGAGACGGTAGCCAGTCCCGCGGATGGTCTCGATCTTGCTTTTGGAGGGCGTTTCACCGATCTTTTTTCGGAGAAAATTGATATAGACGTCGATTGTGTTGCTCATGGGATCAAAATGAAGGTCCCAGACATGTTCCGCGATCGCGGTCCGAGAGACAACCTCGCCTGCGTGACGCATCAAAAACTCGAGCAGCGCGAACTCTTTTTGCGACAAAGAGATCCCTTGCTCTGCGGCCCACGCTTGACGCTTGATGAGATCCAATTTCAAATTCGCACACTGAAGCACGGTTTTGTCCGTGATGTGCGGCGGCCGGCGAAGAAGTGCCCGAATACGCGCCAGCAACTCCTCAAAACTGAACGGCTTTGTCAGATAATCATCCGCACCCTGATCGAGCCCTTTGATCTTGTCTTCGACAGAATCCTTCGCCGTCAGGATCAATACCGGCGTGATCTTTCCTTCTTGCCGGAATTTATGGCAAAGCTCCACACCGCTCATCTTGGGAAGCATCCAGTCCAGAATCAAAAGGTCGTAGTTGTTGGTCGTGGCATATTCCCAGCCTTTTTCACCGTC
>CAYMER010000223.1:0-4119 GCA_964389345.1 uncultured bacterium
ACAATCCGGGCAAAAGTTGCTGCCTTTTACTCATGATTCATTTTTTTAAATAAAAAAATCCGATCAAAGTCTTCCCATCGACGATCGCTCCCCGGCGAATCATCCGGCCGATCTCCGGAAGGCTGAATATCCCCAGTTCAAAGTCCTCGTCCTCGTCCTTTTGCGCCACAGCAGGTTTGAGCCTCCCTGCTAAAAAAACATGCATTTTCTCGCCGGAAACACCCGGCGTAGGATAGAACTCCAAAAGTTTTTTAAGCTTTCCCGGCCTCATCCCGATCTCTTCCATCAGCTCACGGCTTGCGGCCTGAGGAAATGTCTCTCCGGGCTCTCTCCCGCCTGCCGGAAATTCCCAGAGATATTTTTCAAGCGGAAATCGGTATTGTCGCACAAGGATGTATTTTCCCGTGTCCGTCCTGGGGATAATGACCACACAACCTGGATGTTCCAATACTTGACGCGAGAGCACTCTTCCATGAGGGGTCCGGACCGTACAATCGATAAGACGGATCGGCCCCTTGGAGAAAATCACTTTTTTTCCAAAAACACGATATTTTTTTCTTGTCATATAAAAAAACCCGCCTCCACAGCGGGCTCTGAGATATTTCGTTGAATAAAGGCGCGGTGCTCGTCCAATAAGAACAAAGCGGGATACGGGAATCGTAAGGCAAGTTCGCATAACCCCGTTCAGTGCAATGAATTATGCATGATTCTTTTATTTCCGCAACAAATTCTGCAACATTTTTACAGACCGCTCATTTGAAGCGCTTCTAAGCGGCCAGATTCGGTTGAGTGCGAATAGTGGTCATTAAGAACGCGCTCATCCATGTGGCCGGTGATCTGCATTATGTCCTTGTTGGGAACCCTCATGCTCTTTAGGTGGGTTATTAATGAGTGCCTGAAATCATGGGGATTTGACTGCCGCTTCAATATCTTTTCGCTAACTTTGTGCAGATAATTTCGGTACGTTTCTTTTTTAATCATATTGCCTTTTGAGTTGGGGAAAAACAGGTCGGAATTGCTCTTCCTCCAATTCGAATACCGCGCCATAACATCCGCCAATTTCGAGTCGATGGTATTCAGGGTGAATTCCCTTCGATTCTTTCTAAATTCCCTTTCGATAGTAATGGAGACAGGATTCCCCGACTCCCATCGAATATTTTTGGTTTTAAGCGAAAGAGTTTCATTAATCCGCCATCCCAATTTGGCAAGTAAGTACGTCACCGCATAATACATGGGGTTATCCTGTTCCATGCTATCCAGAATTGATTTTTTCTCGGCGAGGGTCAGTACCACCTTATTCTTTATTTCGAATTTTGGCGTGGGGAGAGTCCTGATCTCCTTATAAATACTATCGCTACAATAATCGGCACGCCAGAATCTGCTAATAATCGCTTTTAGATGACCCAACTCAGTCCTCCAATTCAGCTTCAAATGTGTCATGTTATAAGATTGGTAATCAAGAAAAACCCCTTTGGGCAGATCATTTATGCATTTTATCGATGGATAATGCTTTTGGAGAAAGCCAACGAAAAACCGATTAAAGATATTCATCGTCTTATTGATCGTGCTGTAGGCGCAGGGCTCAGCCCTATTATTAATGGTGCTCGTCTCCATCATTCGCAACAAAACGTCATGGAGCTCTGAAAAAGCAGCCTTCTTCTTATCGTCCAATTCACGATGAGGATGCTTTTGAGTATATTCATTCATCCAATGCGTTCTGCGTCGCGCCGCTTCAAGGTATGATTTTTTTTCGAGCTTTATTGTTTTGTAAACACGCTTATTGGGATAAGGACAGAAATTCAGCTGACAAACGTAAAAACCCCGTTTGTCTATCTTGCTGACTCCTTCCCGAAAAGCAATACCGGAATGGTGCCTATTTGTTTTCGACATTAGCTTGCATTCCCCTGTCATTGACCCATCTCCAAAATGTTGCTTCTACCGCGTAAGTTCTTTTTCCGATCCTGAATAACGGACAACCATTCCGCTTCCGCCATTCCCGCTTTCGCACCGTATTTAATGAAACGTTCAAAACAGCCGATATTTCTTCGGTTGTAAGCAACCGCTCCTCATTATTTTCCGCCCTCTTGTCCATCAGTATGACCCTCCTTTCTAGCCGTAATAATTTAAGGAGGACCCCCTGACGCTTCGCCGACATCCTGCGGCTTATGCCGATTTACAATGTGAGACATTTATGTCCCACATTGTAATATAACAAATCCGCTCTAAATATTCAAGGGGGTTTTCTTAGGCTTTGTGGCGGTACTTTTTGGGGATTTTTAGCGCATCACGGTTCTTCAAATATCTCTTCATCTCCCGGTCTGTCAAATAATCCCGGGAGCCGTAACGGATCAACATGATCCTTTTGCGCCATATTGCGGAACGCAAGCCACTCCAGCTTAGCCCGTATTTTGCTGCGGCATCTTTGGGAGCAAGCGCATCCTGCGGAAGCTTTTTCATCATTACGCTTTTTCTTTCCATCACACGTCGTATATTACTAAGAGTTTTCTTGTTACGCCATGTTTGTTTTAGCGATGATTTAGAAGAGCTCCCACAGGACCAACACGCACCGCTTTTCAGCGTGGATCCTCCACTAATTTTCAAAGAACACTTTTTTATAACGACATCAACCCAGTTCCTTGCCATGGGTTATCTGATGTTTCAAAAACAGATCCCTCCCCCGTTCAAGTTCCCTCTGGAGATCCTCAGGCTTCGGCAGTTGAAGTTGATACTTCGCAACAAAGATGCTGTTACTCATACCGCCCGTGGCATATTTAACGCACGTGCCGCGCTTATCCGAACAAAGGATAATTCCCAAGGGGTCATTTTCCGCTTTTGGAAGGAGATGGTCTTTTGCCCAATTAAGATAAAAATTTATCTGACCTGCGTGCGAATGTGTGAACCTGGTCGTCTTAATTTCCAAGATCACGTACCGAGCAAGCGGGATATGGAACAGAATAAGATCTATCCGATAATCATCCCCGTCGAGATTGAATCTTTTCTGACGAGCGACAAATGCAAATCCGCAACCGAGCTCCAAGAGGAACTGTTCCATATGACGGATCATGGCATCCTCAAGATCCGTTTCGGAGTACTCATCCTTCAAATTGAGAAATTCGAGGACATAAGAATCCTTGATCTCGTCTTCCGGTCGGCTGACCATCGGATTTTCCGTGGCCTTTTTCAAAACGAGGTCTTTCCGCTTGGAAAGCGCGGTCCTTTCGTAAAGCATGGCCTGGATTTCGCGGTCAAGCTGCCTCACAACCCAGCCTTCCTGGCAGCACAGTCTTTCATAGAAGGCCCTTTTCCCGAGGTCGTCGATTCGGATGAGGATGCAGTACTGCGACCACGACAAAGGCAACGCCTTGGAAATCTCGCTCTGAGCCGTTTGAAAATCAGTCCGAGAGAGGGTTCTGTTTGATTCTCCAGACACTGTCTGGAGAATCTTGTCCGGTGGATACGCCAGATAAAACTGATGCATGAGGTTCAAATTTGAATAGCCATACCCCTTGCCATAGCGGTTCGTTAAATCGTTCGACAACGTCATCAGCACGGCCTGCCCGTATTCCGCCCGTATTTTTCCTTTTAGCTCATGTTCCACGATCTCCTGCCCCGTTAACCAGTAATTCGCCACCAGGGTGGCATTGATCTGGCGGACAACAGTTTTCCGGCTTTCCTCGATTAGCCTCGAAACTCTTTCAAGAAGTTGTTTATACTCTGCGGTCCTTGGAGCCATAAAGCTTTGCTTTTCAAGTTCTGGCATGAGGAACCTCTTTTACGGAAGATAAAACCCCCGTACTTTTCCTTTCAATATAATCCCGCGCCGCGTCATACGACGCCTTGCTTCCGATATCAAACCATGCGCCGTCAAACTCAATCCCGTAAAGCCTCTCTTTACCGGTGAGCCACGCGATAAAATCTCCGATTTTGTCGGGGTTGCGTTTTTCAATCTCGAGATATTCATAAACACGTAACCGGTAACTGCCGGGAAGAAAATACGCGCCGATACTTACTTGAGTGGATCTGGGATTAATGGGTTTTTCTTCAAATCTCGTGATCCTGTGATGCTCATCCATCTCTACCACGCCGTACTCCTTGGCAAGGGAGCTGTCTTTTACGTCA
>CAYMER010000224.1:0-2587 GCA_964389345.1 uncultured bacterium
ATGACGGCCGTGCCAAATGCCCGACTGAAATTCGGCGATGAACGGAAGCTTGGAGACGCTGGAAAGATAACGGATCTTATCGCAAAGCTTGCGGTGCTCGAATTCATCTTCTTTGAGCTCATTGGAGGGATAAAGATCGAGCCCCACGGCATCCGAGACTTCCTGAAAAGCGGCCCAATCATGCGCGTAAAAGAACGGATAAGCGTTCAAGTAGATCGGAATATCAACCCCAAGATCGCGATACATCTGAATGCTTCCCTTCGCAACTTCCCGAGCATACGAATACTTGAACTTGAAATAATCAAGATGCCGCTTGAGCTCTTTATCCCCTTTGAGCGGAAGCCCCTTTTCGCCGGGCAGCATGGTCGCGATAAAAGGCGACGCTTCCCGGAAAGATCCGTAACTCGTGCCCCAGGATTCGTTCAGTTCCGGAAGATCCTCTTTGTAAAGGTCTCGAATGAAATCCTGGAAAAGCCCGGGCTTGTCCGAAAGTCCGTACTGCTGCCCGAAAACGTCCGGCCACGGATCGATCTCATTATCCGCCTGGAGCATCAGGATGTGGCCGTTCCTGCGCGACGCGAGATATGGCAAGAAAACCTTACTGACCTGCTTCAAATATTCCTTGGCGTAGGCGAGGAACCGGGGATGCAGGCGATGATATTGGTAGGCGTAATCGGGAACGCCGTCACGCGGCCATTCGCTGTAAATGTACGGCCCCGGACGGAGGATGAGCCAGAAACCTTCTTTGCGGGTCAACTCGAGAAATGCTTTGAGATTGCGGGCCGCATCGGTTTTCCCCGTAAAATCAAAATGCCCGCGCTTGTATTCGTGGAAATCCCAGGGGACGTAGGTGGAGATGATTTCAAGTCCCATTTCCTTAACGCGCTTGAGGGCTTCGTGCCACGCGTGAGGATTAAGACGCCAGTAATGAACTTCGCCGGAAATAAGCGGAACTTCTTTTTTCCCTACAAGGATCTTTTGATTCCTGATCTCGACTCTAGGCATCCGCCACCACAAGGTTGACCGTGCGCCCCGAAACGATGATGATCTTCTTCACAACCTTCCCCGCGAGCAGCTCCTTCACTCGAGGATGCTCAAGCGCCAGTTGTTTCACTGCTTCTTCGCTCTGATTATGAGAAACGACCATTTTCGCGCGTACTTTACCGCCCACAAGAATGGCCATCTCGCTCTGATCCTCGACGAGATATTGATCATCATACTCGGGCCATTTTTCGTAAGCAAGCGTCTTGGCATGCCCCAACCGCTGCCACAACTCTTCTGCGACGTGGGGCGCGAGAGGGGCCAAAAGTAGCACGAACTTTTCGAGCGCTTCCCGCGCGTGATCTGGCTCCTGCGTTATTTCATTCATAAAGATCATCAAGGCCGAGATCGCGGTATTAAATCGCAATGCTTCAAAATCTTCCGTCACTTTTTTGATCGCCTTGTGGAGTATCTTGAGCTCGACGGCATTGGGCGCACGCTTAACAATGCTCGAGTGAAGCTTGTCGTCCCTATCGATAAAAAGCCGCCACACTTTTCCGAGAAACCGGTAGACGCCTTCCACGCCGGAATTCGCCCATGGTTTTGTCATCTCAAGCGGCCCCATGAACATTTCGTAAAGCCGGAGGCTGTCGGCGCCGTATTGGGCGATCATCTCATCGGGATTTACCACATTACCACGCGATTTGGACATCTTCTGATTGTCTTCGCCGAGGATCATGCCCTGGTTCGTAAGTTTCTGGAACGGCTCCGGCGTCGACACAACGCCGATATCGTAAAGCACTTTGTGCCAGAACCGAGCATAAAGCAAATGAAGCACCGCGTGCTCCGCGCCGCCGACATAAAGGTCCACATTCATCCAGTATTTTTCTTTTTGAGGATCGACCAGAGCCTTGGCGTTCTTCGGATCGAGGTAGCGGAGGTAATACCAGCAGGAACCCGCCCACTGAGGCATGGTATTCGTTTCGCGTAAAGCCTTTCCACCACATTTCGTGCACTTGCATTGGAGCCAGTCCCTGGCCTTGGCAAGCGGCGGTTCCGCGTTCCCCGTTGGCGTATAATCCTTCAGTTCCGGAAGCCTGAGCGGCAGTTCGCTTTCAGGGATAAGCACGGGACCGCACTTCGCACAATGCACGACCGGGATCGGCTCGCCCCAGTAACGCTGGCGGCTGAAAAGCCAATCACGAAGTTTGTACTGGACCGCTTCTTTGCCGATCTTCTTTTCCTCAAGCCATTTCGTGATCTTTCGCTTCGCTTCCGGCGTAGGCAGGCCTGTGATAAATCCGGAGTTCACGCTGATGCCGTCCCCCGTGAATCCGACAGAATCTTTTCCTTCCGGCGCCTGCACGACGACTTCGACCGGAAGTTTGTAAGCCCTGGCAAATTCCAGGTCCCGCGTATCATGCCCAGGCACCGCCATGATCGCGCCGGTTCCGTATCCCATGAGCACGTAATCCGCGATCCATACCGGGATTTTTTTATCGTTCACGGGATTGATCGCATAAACCCCGGTAAAAACGCCGGTCTTTTCTTTGGCGAGATCGGTGCGATCCAGGTCGGATTTGTGCGTCGCGATGGCCACGTAAGC
>CAYMER010000225.1:0-4420 GCA_964389345.1 uncultured bacterium
CCTCTCACGAAGGACGCGGCCGGGAATTGGAAGGTGTCTTTAAAGCTCAAGAAAGGGCGTTATCAGTACCGGTATCTCGTGGACGGGGTTTGGCAGAACGCGCAGGATCCGGTCGAATGCGTTCCCAACGCCTTCGGCAGCTGGAATTGCGTTGTCGAAGTCGCGAAGTAAGACGGCGCGCTCTTAGCTTCCTTTGAAGATCCTTTTTATCAGTTCCGAAATGGCCCCCTTCGCCAAGACAGGGGGTCTCGGGGATGTTGTCGGATCTCTCGCTAGCGCGGTTCGCGCCTTAGGCCATGAAGTGTCGGTCTTCATACCGCGCTACCGCTCGATCGACATCCAACAGTGGGAACTCGAGACCGCGGTCGATTATTTCGAGTTGATCGTCGGGAATCAACTCGAGGCCACGCGCGTTTTCCTCAAGAAGCTCGCCAACGGAGTGAAGGTCTATTTCATTGAGCATCCCGATTATTTTATGCGGGAGGAGCTTTATGGAACGCTCGTCGGGGACTATCAGGACAACGACCGTCGCTTTACTTATTTCCAGCGGGCTACGCTCAAGGCTGCTGGAAAATTAAAACTGGCCCCGGACATTGTCCATTGTCATGACTGGCAGACGGGGCTTGTTCCCGCGTATCTCAAGACTTCGGAAACGAGCTACGCGCCTTTCCAAAAAGTACGAAGCATCTTCACGGTCCATAATCTTGCCTATCAGGGAAATTTCCCCCCGGATTCTTTCCCGGCCACCGGTTTCGGATGGGATCTTTACAAGTCCGATTTTCTGGAATTCTACGGCAAGTTTAGTTTTTTAAAGGCGGGGCTTGTGTTCGCCGACGCCGTGACAACTGTGAGCGAGCGCTACAGCCGTGAGATCCAGACTAAGGAATTTGGATGCGGCATGGAAGGGGTGCTGGCTGCGCGCAAGGACAGCGTGACGGGGATCATCAATGGGATCGACCCGAAGGATTGGAATCCGGCTACGGATCCGGACATTGACGCGAAGTTCGACCTGAAAGATCTTTCCGGAAAAAAACTTAACAAGACCGCACTCCAGAAGGAGAACGGTTTTAAGGTCGATCCCAATATCCCGCTCCTTGGTTTTGTGGCGCGCCTCGTGGATCAGAAGGGATTGGATATTTTGGTTCCGGTACTGGAGCAACTTTCCCAGCAACAGGACATCCAACTAGTGCTCCTGGGGACAGGCGAAGACCAGTACCATCAGATCCTTCGGGATCTCGCGAAGAAAAATAAAAAGTGGTTCGGGGTGCACATTATGTTCGACCCGAAGATGGCCAAAAAGATCTATGCGGGTTCCGATATGTTGCTTATCCCTTCTTATTATGAACCCTGCGGCCTTGGGCAGATCATCGGGTTACGCTACGGCACGGTTCCGATCGTTCGCGCCACTGGCGGCCTGGCAGATACTATCCAGAATTTTGAGCCGGCGTCGCAGCAGGGGAACGGATTCATTTTTGAGGATTACACAAGCGACGCGCTGCACGCGGCCCTGCTTCGCGCGGTGAAGACCTTCAAGCAGGAGAAGCTTTGGAAGGCACTCGTGAAAAATGCCATGGAAAGCGATTTTTCTTGGGAGTCTTCGGCCAAGAAATACGAGAGGCTTTACGAGACTGTGAAGCGACGCATCGTGAAGGTTGAAAAAAACGGACCCCTGGCTTAGTCCCAATCTTCATCAATTTCGGCGGAGTTGAAATTGGGGCAATCCTGCCCCAATCCTCCAGTTGATTTGAAGGGTTGGTTGGGGCTGCACTTGTTATCCTTCGAATGTTTATTTGAGAACAAGGGCTGTTAACCCTTTAAATTTAATAGAGAACAGTATAGAATCCCCCCTCTTTGGCTTCCTGTCTGCTCCTCAAGGCACAGGTGTATTTTTAAAATACTAACATTAAAGGAGAAAGAATGACCATGAAGACCTACAAAATCGCAGTGATTCCAGGGGACGGGACCGGGACAGAGGTTATCCGCGAAGGGAACAAAGTTTTAACAGCGGCTTCCGGAAAATTCGGATTTAAACTCGACCGGCATGAATATGATTTGGGCGGGGAGCGCTATATGAGGACCGGGGAAGTGCTTCCGGACAGTGTGATCCAGGAGCTCCGGGGTTACCAGGCGATCTATCTTGGGGCGGTCGGGCATCCGGAGGTGAAGCCCGGTATTCTGGAAAAAGGGCTTCTTCTCAAGCTCCGCTTTTCTCTGGAACAATACATCAATCTTCGTCCTGTGAAGCTTTTCCCGGGCGTGGATTGTCCGCTCAAGAATAAAAAACCGGAAGACATCGATTTTGTAGTAGTCCGTGAAAATAACGAAGGCCTTTATGTCGGCGAAGGCGAATTCATTGACAAAGGAACTCCGAACGAAGTTGCGATCCAGATCAGCCGTAACAGTCGCAAGGGTGTCGAACGTTGCCTGCGCTACGCCTTTGAATATACGCGCAAGCGCAACAGCAAGAAAAAAACTCTGACCCTTTGCGGCAAGACGAACGTATTGACCTACGCCTGGGACCTTTGGGAGCGCACTTTTCATGAGATCGGTGCAAAGGACTTTCCGGATGTGAAACGCGACTATGCGCACGTGGACGCGACCTGCATGTGGATGGTGAAAAATCCCGAATGGTTTGACGTGATCGTGACCGACAATATGTTCGGCGATATCATCACGGACCTTGGCGCGATGATCCAGGGAGGCATGGGAATCGCGGCCGGAGGGAACTTGAATCCCCAAGGCGTTTCCATGTTCGAGCCGATCGGCGGATCTGCGCCTAAGTACACGGGGCTCAATGTGATCAATCCTCTCGCGGCGATCTGTGCCGGGCAGATGATGCTCGAAGTTCTCGGAGAAGAGAAAGCTGCCGCAGCGATCGAAGATTCCGTGAAGTGGGTGACCGCGGCGAAGCTCAAGAGCCTCGCAGCCGGCAAAATGGGATATTCCACGACTGAGGTCGGGGATCTTGTGGTAAAAGGGCTGGATCCAAAAGCGAGAAGCTAGAAGCAAGAAACAAGAGGCAGAGACAATCTTTGCTTCTTGCGTCTTGGCTCTTACTTTTTTAAAAATGTGTGAGCTGTCTGAAATCGAAAGAGGAAAAATATGTCTAAGAAACTTAAAGTAGCGGTGTTAGGTGTCACCGGCGCAGTGGGGCAGGAATTTTTGGAGCTTTTGAAAGAGCGGAAATTTCCGATCGAAGAGTTGAGGCTTCTTGCTTCCGGGCGTTCCGCTGGGAAAAAGATCGAGTTCATGGGAAAGGGCTATCAGGTCGAGGAAGCGAAGCCGGATTCTTTTAAAGGACTGGACCTGGTGCTTTCGAGCGCAGGCGGGGCTATCAGCCGCGAGCTCGCGCCGCACATCGTGAAGTCCGGAGCGCTCATGGTGGATAACACGAGTGCGTTCCGCATGGATCCGGAGATCCCGCTTGTGGTGCCGGAGATCAATCCTGAGGATATCGCCAAACATAAAGGAATTATTGCGAACCCGAATTGCTCGACCATCATCATGCTCGTGCCGCTCTTCCCGATCCATAAAGTCGCAAGGATCAAACGTATTATTGCCGCGACTTATCAGGCCGCAAGCGGTGCCGGGGCCAAGGCTATGGAAGAGCTCAAGATCCAGGCTCAGGATTTTCTTGCCGGAAGACCCGTCAAGAAACAGGTTCTGCCACATCAGATCGCGTTCAATGTCTTTTCGCATAACTCCAAGATCGGGTCCGACGGGTATTGCGAAGAAGAGACCAAGATGGTGAAAGAGACCAAAAAGATCTTCCATGACGCCGAGATCCGCGTGACCGCGACCTGCGTTCGCGTGCCGGTACTCCGCGCGCATTCGGAAGCGCTTTTTTTCGAGACTGAAAAAAAGATCTCGGTCGACGAAATGCGTCAACTGCTTTTGAAAGCTCCCGGCATCAAGGTGATCGATGACCGCGAAAAGAATTATTTCCCCATGCCGCTTGAAGCGACCGGTCAGGATGACATCCTTGTCGGCCGATTGCGCGAAGATCCGACCGTCACGAACGGTCTTTCGATGTTCGTCTCCGGCGACCAGATCCGGAAGGGTGCGGCGCTGAATGCAGTGCAAATTGCCGAGATAGCCTTTAACGTCAAATAGCAAAATAAGAAGGAATTTTCAACGAAGCAAGAAGCAGAGAAGCAAAGAGGCAGAGAAGAATCTTTGCTTCTTGTTTCTCTGCTTCTTTGTTTCTGGAGGGGCAGTGCGTAATATAAAGTTAGTTCTAGAATACAACGGCTCTGCGTTCTTTGGGTTTCAGAAGCAGCCCGGAAAGCCCACCATTCAGGAAGCTCTTGAGAAGGCTTTGTCCTCATTTTTCTCCCACAGGATGAAAATCTCCGCCGCGAGTGGTCGCACGGATACCGGCGTTCATGCCGAGGGCCAGGTCGTCAACTTCAAGACCTCG
>CAYMER010000226.1:0-16062 GCA_964389345.1 uncultured bacterium
CTCACGTTCGATCAGAGCGCGCAGAATGTTCTTTTTATCCCCCACGTCCTTGACTTCGGCCAGAAGATCGACCATTTCTTTCAGAATACCTTCTTTGTCGGTCGCTTCCAAATCAACCTTGATGCCTTTGACGTTGAGAAAATCGGTGATCTTCATGGATTTATTCCTCCGGATTGATAAAGGTTGCGGGACTAGAACCCGGGCTCGATGAGCCCATGATTTCCGTCCTTACGTTTATGAATCACATTCACAATGCTGGTATTCTGGTTCATAAAAACAAGAAAGGTTTCCGGAGAGATCTCCAGCTGAAGGCTGGCCTCTTCAGCCGACATCGGCTTAAACGCAAACGCCGGGGAACGAACGATCTTCGGATGGTCTTCGGGCAGAATGCTTTCTTCTTCGATCATTCCAAGTGCCCGAGCGACCTTCGCCGAAACCTTGGCGCTTTTATTATGATGCCCCTTGGATTTTGAACGAAATTTTTTCAACTGCTTCTCGACGCGCCCGTAGGCCTCGTCCATCGCTGTAAAGATATTATCTTTAGCCTCCCCCATCCCAAAGGCGTGAAAGTCCTTGGCAGCGAGCGCAATTTCGGCCTTAAAAATATATTTCTCTTTTTTAAGGAACACATGCGCCTCCACGATTCGGGGCGCATACTTCTCGAATTTTGGGAGACGTTCCTCCAAATGTTCCTTCATCCCTGCGGTGATCTTAAGATTCTGTCCTGAAAAACGGATGTCCACTATCATTTCCTCCTTGAGGGTCTTTGATGGATCGTTCTAAAAACGCGGCCGTCGAATTACGCTAAAGTAAACCTCTCTCCAAGATAGATCTCTCTGGCCTTGGGATCGGAGGCGAGAAATTCCGAGGTTCCAGAGACCTCGACTTTGCCCTCGAAAAGAAGATAAGAACGGTCGGTGATGGAAAGCGTTTCGCGGACGCTATGATCCGTCAATAAAATGCTAAGACCCTGGGCCTTAAGCCGCTGAAGGATCTTCTGCACTTCAAAGACCGCTATTGGGTCCACACCACTGAAGGGTTCATCCAAAAGAATAAGCGATGGATTCGTTACAAGAGCGCGCGTAATCTCGAGACGCCGCCGTTCGCCGCCGGAAAGCGTGTAAGCCTTGTTCTTCGCGAGATAGGCGATATCGAGATCATTCAAGA
The DNA here is from genome assembly GCA_964389345.1 of uncultured bacterium. GTDB lineage: Bacteria > Omnitrophota > Omnitrophia > Omnitrophales > Aquincolibacteriaceae > Aquincolibacterium. Next base: position 1,168 of record CAYMER010000226.1, read on the forward strand.
GCCGCTTGAGGCGACGGTCGCGTTCTTCCTGAGGAATCTCCAAAGTTTCCAGGATCGCCATGATATTCTCTTCCACGGTCAGCTTGCGGAAAATAGAAGGCTCCTGAGAAAGATAACCGATCCCGAGCCGCGCCCGCTCGAACATCGGAAGGTTCGTGATCTCCTCGTTTCGGAAAAAGATCTGTCCGGATTCCGGACGAATGACCCCGACCACCATGTAGAATGACGTGGTCTTTCCCGCACCGTTCGGGCCCAGGAGCCCCACGATCTCGCCACGCGATATCTGGATATTCACACTGTTGACGACCGTGCGTCCTTTGTAGCTTTTCGTCAGCTGTTTTGTCTCAAGTAAATTCATGATCCGATAATTCCCTTCCCGAGAGCCTTGGGAGCATCCCCACTGAAATAAAGGGCCTCCGTATCTCCGCCCAAAATGATCCTTCCCTCGTCCGCTAGGTAGATCACGCTATCCGAATAAGTCTTGTTCCCGTCGGGGTTCTCGATCACCACGTCCCCCACGGACACGATCTTTGAAACGCGACGACTCACACGGTTGTAATAAACGTCCATGGTGTCGGCCGTAAGCTTCCCGCGAGAATCCTGCGCCACAACGTTGTCCTTGAAATGCGCAATGTTCTTTTCGTAGTCGACCACAAGAGTCCCGTCGCAGGTGATGGTCGTCGGCCCGGTTTCTTTATCCTCGGTATTTTGAACTATCACCGTCACGTTCTTTTGAAATTTCACTTTTTTCAAATTCGTCTCTGCCCGGGCGCCTGTGCCCTCCACGTTAATATTGTCCTTCTTGACCTGTGTTGGCAAATCGGTTTCCACAATGTGTTCTGAGGGGCTCATGTCCAAAGCCTCGGTCACAAGCCTCGTTCCGTCATCGGTCGTGGCCACCACATTTTTTTCAAGATGGATCTTGTTCTTTTTCTTATCGTATTGGCCACGATCCGCCGTCACGGTGACGGGCACTTCTTCGGCATACGCCTTGGCCATCACGTTCATGAGCTTCACATCATTGGAAAGGATGTCCGCAGAATCGCCTTCGATCTCAATCTCGCGCTGGCCTTCGGTCGTATATTTGGTGAATGAAAAAGAGAAAATCTTCTGCGGTTTTTTCTCAGAGGGCTTTTCAGCCCCTTGCTCGGCCCTGTGCTTCCGGGTGGTGACCATCTGCACTTGCACGAAGAAAACATAGAACACCACAAGTGTGGCAAAGATAAAAATAAGACGCTTAATCATGAGTATTTCACCGTCTCCTTAAGTTCCTCAAAAACTGCCACGTCGGGCTTCGTTTTCCAGCGGTCATGCATCCATCCCCATTGCTCCGGGTAACGGCGAATCACTTCTTCAAAATCTTTCATCCAGGCTTCGGTATATTTCCTGACCGAGGCCGTCCGGTCACTGCCTTCGATCTTTGGTCTGATCACGTTCCCCAAAAGAAGTTCGTAGCGATTCCCGGGTTTCCGAACCATAAAAGCCGGAAGGATTGGCGCTCCCGAAGCCATGGAAAACTTCACCGGCGCCACGGACGTATAAGCCGGTCTTCCAAAAAAACTCACGAATATCCCATGGACTCTATCTCTATCCTGGTCCGGTAAAAGCCCAACGATCTCACCCGCCTTCAGAGTAGCATGGACCTGTCTGACGGCCTCATCCTGGTAAATGGTCCGGATCCCTACGGAATTCCGCAGGCTTACAATCCATCGGTTGTACGGCTCATAATAGATCCGACGGCCAACCACGGCACCCCGGAAACCCTGAAGGCCAAAAACACCGGCTAAAAGCTCCCAGTTGCCAAGATGCGCCGTCATTATAATGAGCCCTCTCCCTTCTTGCAAAATATCTTTGCAGAAAGAATAGGCTTCGCCGGCCTCCACGAACGAGGCAGCTTGGTCACGTGAAAGCGCGGCAAAACGCAGGAAATCCACGGCCGTTTGAAGCATATGCCCCATCACTCCCCGACCGATCGCTTCCAGCTCTTTGGGACTTTTCGTGTTGCCGTACGCAAGTTTCAGATTTTCAAGGATCTTTGTTCTTTGGCGCGAGACGAACCGGTATCCCCAATGTCCAACCTCATTCGCGAGCGCCAGGGCCCAACTTCGCGGAAGAACCAACAAAAGTCCCGCCGCAAGCCTTGTTAAGAGATAAAGCGGATAGCGATAGAATCTGCGCTTGGCCATTCTGGTTAAACCCGTCCCGCCCTCATAAGGTCCTGAACGTCCAGGAGACCTACGACGCGGCGGGCTTTGTCCACCACCGGCAGTTCATCGATGCGAAGGGACTCCATGATATGGAACGCTTCTTCCGCAAGTTTTTCCTTTTGGATATAACGAGGTTTGAGCGTGGCCAATTGGATGACCGGCCGGCTTAAGATCTTTTCACCCTGGGATTTAAGATGACGCCTGAGATCTCCGTCTGTAAACACGCCCGCCAATTTTCCGTGCCGGTCGACGATCGTACAACTGCCGGCCCTTGAGGCCGTGATCTTAAGAAGCGCCTGACGGACCGTGGTCTTCACCCCTACAAGCGGATTGGCTTTCCCCGTGCGCATAATCTCCCCGACCTTAAGCAACCGTCTTCCGAGACTCCCCGCCGGATGGAGCTCGGCGAAATCTTCGGAACGGAAACCTTTTTTCTTAAGAAGCGCTAGCGCAAGCGCATCCCCCATCGCAAGTGAAGCGGTCGTCGAAGCAGAAGGCGCCAGATTCAAAGGACACGCTTCACGCCGCACCCCGAGATCCAGCACCTTATCCGCATTTTTCCCGAGGGAAGATCCCGGAACGCTTGTCAGGGCAATAAGCTTTACGCCTTTCTTTTTTAGAAGCGGCAGAAGCCGCCCGATCTCTTCGCTCTCTCCGCTTTGCGAGATCGCGATCACAAGATCCTTGGAGGTTACCATTCCAAAATCACCGTGCACCGCTTCGGCAGGATGAAGATAAAAAGTAGGCGTTCCTGTTGAGGCCATGGTCGCGGCGATCTTGCGGGCAATAAAACCGGGTTTCCCCATCCCGGTAAGGATCACGCGGCCTTTGCAATCCGCCATCCATTGAACTACCGTCTCAAAATCCTTACCGATCCGGGACCGAAGCCGCGAAATGGCGCGAGCTTCCATCCTGAGAACTTCTTTGGCGAGCTTTATGACGCTTGATGTTTTCATGGGATCAGTCTTCCGTGACAGTGCAATTCTTCAGTGCGATCAGCTTTTTGAGCAACGGTTCCAGTTGGGAAAGCGCCAGAGCGTTCGGCCCGTCGGAAAGAGCTTTGGAAGGATCCTCATGGATTTCCATAAAAATAGCATCGGCTCCGGCCACGACCGCGCAGCGCGCGAGCGTAGGAATAAATTCAGACATGCCCCCGGAGGCCGTCCCCTTCCCACCCGGAATCTGCACTGAATGGGTAGCGTCATAGATCACGGGATACCCAAATCCTCGCATGATGGGGATCGCGCGAAAGTCGTTCACGAGATTATTGTACCCGAAACTCGTGCCGCGTTCCGTGAGAAGTATCTTCTTGCATCCCATCTCTTCAAGTTTGTAGATTATGTTCTTCGCTTCCCACGGGGAAAGGAATTGGCCTTTTTTTACGTTCACAATCTTCCGTGTCGCCGCAGCAGCGAATAAAAGATCCGTCTGGCGACAAAGGAACGCCGGGATCTGAAGAATGTCCGCGACCTCAGCCACCGGCTTCGCCTGTTCGGGCGTATGAAAATCCGTAAGAATGGGAATCTTGAACTCTTTTTTGACGCGAGCAAGAATCTTCAAACCTTTTTCAAGACCTGGACCTCGAAAGGAGCGGACCGAAGAACGATTCGCCTTATCAAAACTCGCTTTAAAAACAAACGGCGTTTTGAGCGCGCGGGTGACCTTCGAGATCTTTTCCGCGAGCCTGAGCGTGCTTTTCTCATCCTCAATCACGCAGGGCCCGCTGATCAGAACGAGTCTGCGAGGATCTCCGAAGACGATAGACCCCAGAGCGACTTTATGCATGGACTTTATCCTTCCCCTGTAAGCGTTTTTCGACTTCCCGCAGGTCCTCTTCCGTATCTACGCTGATGAAATCATACTTCGTTTCGATCACGCGAATGGAACAGCCCCTTTCAAGGACCCTGAGCTGCTCTAATTTCTCGGCATTTTCCAGGATTCCAGGTTCCCAAGCAACAAATTTCAAAAGAAAATCGCGCCGGTACCCGTAAACTCCGAGATGTTTCGAAAAGCTGAACGCGCCATCCTGTGTCCCTTGAAAGAAAGGGATCGCAGCTCGTGAAAAATAAAGCGCGTTTCCTTCCGCATCACAAACAACTTTAACAACATTGGGATTCTCGAAACTCGCCTTGTCCGTCATGCGCACAGCCAGGGTCAGCACTTCTACATCCCTCGACTTTTCGAAAACCCCCACCATCTCATCAAGCGCCTTGGGGTCCACGAGCGGCTGATCGCCCTGGATATTAATAACGATATCGTGTTTGAAACGGCCCATGGCTTCCGCGATACGAGAGGTGCCGTTCGGATGATCCCTGCGTGTTATAAAAGCCTTACCACCGAACCCCTCCACGCATTGCTGGATACGCGTATCGTCTGTCGCCACGATCACGTCTTCAAGTTTTTTCGCCTGTCTCGCCCGTTCCCAGACATGTTGGATCATGGGCTTGCCGCCGATTTGGCGCAGGATCTTTTCTTGCAAACGCGTAGAACCAAGTCGAGCTGGAATGACGCCGAGGGCTTTCACGGGATCTGTTCTCATGCTTTCCGAATTGCTTCTTCAAGCTCTTCGGGAGCAACTGTCGCAGTGCCGAGTTTCGCAACCACGATCCCGGCAGCGAGATTCGATATCTTCGCGGCCTCCTGCATCTTCGCACCGGCCGCTAACGCGAGTCCGAGCGTCGCGATCACCGTGTCCCCCGCACCGGAAACATCGTAAACTTCGCGCGCAGCGGTCGGAACCAGCGTCAGCTTTTTATTTTTTTCAAAAAGGGCCATGCCGTCCTCACCCAGCGTGATCAACACGGAGTCGAGTTTCAATTTTTTCATCAGTCCCCAGCCAACCGTTTCCAGTTCCGGCGTTTTATAACAGGACCCATGCGTTCTCTCATAGCCGATATAAGCCTCACTGCGATTCGGGGTGATGCAGGTCACGCCCTGGTAATAGACAAAGTTTTTTTCCTTGGGATCGACGAGAACCGGCTTTTTGAACTTTTTGGCAAGACGAACGATCTCTTTTAAGAGAAAAGGCTGCATCACGCCTTTGCCGTAATCTTCAAGAATCACGACATTCATGTGTTTGATATTCTCACGAACAAATTTCAGAATCTTAAGGAGATCGGCCTTGGAAACATCGTCCGTCTTTTCACGATCAAAACGGACCACTTGCTGAGAATGCGCGATGACGCGAGTTTTGAGAGACGTCGGGCGTGTCGGATCATAAACGATCCCCCCAGTCTCGATCCCCTGCATACGCATCACCTTGAGTAGCATGCGCCCATAAAGATCGCGGCCCACCACCCCGCAAGGGCAAACCTGGCCCTGAAGAGAGCGGATATTGTTCGCCACGTTGAGCGATCCTCCGGGCATAAAGGATTCCCGTTCAACCTTGACCACCGGGACCGGCGCCTCTGGGGAAATACGCTTGACGCTCCCCCAGACAAACTGGTCCAGGATGAAGTCTCCGATCACGAGGATGCGGGCTTCTTTGAAACCGCTGACAAGCTCCAAAAAGTGTTTTTTCTCTGCTGATGTAAGGGTATTTTTCATAGGGCGTTCCAATTGGGAAGGGCGTATGATAACATCACTTCCCTAGGGTGTCAATGAAAGGAAAACTCTATAACTTGTTTAAATTAAATAGGTTATGGAATAAAAACACCGGATGATGCCTTTTAGCATCGTCCGGTGTTAATTCGGGCTCAGAAAATCACTTTTTTGCCGTGGAACAGGACGAGCAATCCCCTGAGCAGGCTGGGGCCACAGGAGCGTCCTTTTTGGGGACATCCTTCTTGGCCGACTCTTTGTAACCCTTGGAACGGTAGTCGGTTTGATAGAATCCACTTCCCTTGAAAAGCACCCCCGCGCCGCCGGAGATCACACGCACGGCCTTGGCCTTTCCACATTTCGGACATTTCTTGATGGCTTTTTCGGTCATGGACTGGTATTTCTCGAACCGGTGGCTGCACCCCCCGCATTCATATTCATAAGTCGGCATGGATCTTCTCCTTGGAAAGTTTCTACGCGTCAAAAAGGCTGATGGTAGAAAAATCCGTGTCGCTCGTGACATTGATTCCGAGACGCTTAAGCCCCTTGTCATCGCCAGAGGTCGGAATGTGGGTCATATGGGCTTCGCACCCGCTCAACTCCTTAAGCTTCGCCATCGCGGCCTCGGCCGAAGGATTCGTCGCGGCGCTGATGCTCAAGGCCACCAAAATTTCATCCAGGTTTAGACTGACCGCGTGAAAACCCATGATGTCCTGCTTAAGACGGCCGATAGATTCGATCACGCCCAGTGACAGAAGATGAATTTGATCGGGAATACCGGCAAGCTGCTTAACGGCATTCAGCACGAGACTCGAGGCTGCATGCATGAGCGGCGTATTCTTTCCCGTCACGATCGATCCGTCCTTAAGTTCGATCGCTGCGCCGCAAAAAATACCTTTGTTCCCGTCCCCGAGACGCTGTGCCTCCCGGGCTGTTTCCCGCGCAGGGAGCACCACCCGCCGGTCCTCGGGCTTTGCGTCCAGTTCCTTCATCAGGAGTTCTGCCCTCTGAACCGCTTCCTTTTCCACGAACCCCATCACGTATTCGCAGGAATAGCGGAAATACCGCGAGATCACTTCCTGGACAGCCGCCTTCCGGACGACCTCGTCATCTACGATCCCGAAACCGGCGCAGTTGACGCCCATATCGGTCGGCGATTTATAGACCGCGCCATCTCCCATGATCTTTTTCAGGATCCTCTGAACAACCGGGAAAACCTCCAGATCGCGGTTGTAATTCACAGTGGTCTTGCCGTGGGCTTCCAGATGAAATGAATCGATCATATTGACATCGCCCAGGTCCGCGGTCGCAGCTTCGTAGGCGATATTGACAGGATGCTTCAGCGGCAAATTCCAGATCGGAAAGGTCTCGAACTTCGAATAACCGCTTTCAAGACCTTTCATGTGGTCATGATAAAGCTGGGAAAGACAGGTCGCGAGCTTCCCGCTTCCGGGTCCCGGCCCCGTCACGATCACGATCGGACTCTTGGTTTCGATGTGCTCGTTAGCGCCATACCCCTCGGGACTGACGATCATTTCCACATCCGTGGGATATCCTTTGGTAAACCGGTGCGTGTAAACACGAACGCCGCGACGCTCCAGCTTGTTCTTGAAGATCGTGGCGGCCGGTTGTTCGTTAAAACGCGTGATCACGACCGCGGTGACCTCCAGTTTCCATGTCTTCAGGTCATCGATCAATTTGAAGGCATCCGCGTCATAGGTGATCCCAAAATCCGCGCGGAGTTTTCGTCGTTCGATCGCCCCGGCATGGATGCAGAGAATGATATCGATTTTATCCTTGAGCTTCTGCAAAAGCCGCATCTTGACGTTCGGATCATACCCGGGCAGGACGCGCGCGGCATGATGATCGAAAAGTAATTTTCCGCCGAACTCGATATAAAGTTTGTTGCTGTATTTCTTGACCCGTTTAAGAATCGCCTCGGACTGTTCCTTCAGATATTTTTCGTTATCAAAACCGGCCTTTTTCATAAATTAAACCCCTTTTTTTTGCACAATGCGGCCTTTGTGTTATCCTCCGGGATTAATCCTTCGATATTTTGAACGGGCTAGATTGTACCACGGGAAACTGAAAGAAAGAATGGGTTAATTGAATTGAACTCGCAGCTTTTCCCGGACTAAGAACCTGCCCTGATATTAGTCAGAGATGGTTCTCTTTCAGGAGAACCGTCCTTAAAAGGATAGACTCTAAGAACCGGCGCCGGGCTCGTAGCCAGCGAGCGTTGCGGTCACCTCGCCCAAAACGGGGACTTTCACTTTCATGACGAGCGGGATGCGGCGCTCGTCCAGGCTGAGCCAGCCGCGGACCTTTCCCCGACGGACAAAAAAACCCTCGAACAAAATGATCGGTTCGACCTCGATCGCCTGAAAAACACCCACGCGATCAATCTTCATTTCCTTAGTACCGTGTGTAACGACTTCAAGATCCCAGTTTTTCTCGTCCGCATTCACCGGAATCAAGATCTTGGAATCGGGCTTGTCCTGGCCTCCATTTTCTTTTCCTAAAAGGTTGCCAGGGCTAGTCCCATTAACCTTTGATTCTTTTGATGGAGAATGGGGCTTGAAATCCTGGAGCCGAAGCCAGTAACAGCAGGAGATCTGGTCCTGAACGTTCCGCGGGATAAACATCTCTTTGCGGCTGTTGTCCTTACGGGAATAAAAATATCCGAGATGTTTTTCCTGGTCGTATTCCATCAACTCGTCCGTCCAGTAACGGCCCTCTTTGATCTTTTTTTCATAGCGAAGGGAATGAAAATGCTCAGCATCGATATAGGTGTGATGCGTGTCCCGGACTTTGTAGATCCAGTCGAGCACCGCGTGGGACCGGATATTGATCTCGACATGATAAGCATCGCGGCCGTTCACCTTCACAATTTCTTTAACCTCGGAAACCGCCTCCCCCACCGTGATCCCGAGATAACTGATTTCGAACTTTATTTTCTCCCCCAGAAAGATCTTGGCGGCAGGCTTATCCGCCGCAGGAAATATTTTTTCCGGGTCTTTGGAAAAACCCGTGGGGGATACAAGCACCAGCGCTAGAAAAAAAAGAACCGCTTTTTTCATGTTTTTAGTTCCGGATCGACCCGTCAAGGCCGATCACGACCCTCTTCACCGGCATTTTTGTCCCCGAAAGTTCGACCGCTTCCTGGACCATTTGAAAGAGACCGGAACAGCACGGCACCTCCATGATGACCACGGTCAGCGAATAAATCGTGTTGTTCTTGAGGAGTTCCGCGATCTTTTCGACATAGTCGCCCGTTTCATCCAGCTTGGGGCAGGCGATCACGAGTTTTTTCCCCTTGAGCATATCTTGATGGAAACTTCCGAGCGCAAAGGCCGTACAGTCCGCTGCGATCAGGAGATCACATTCTTTGAAATACGGCGCCACGGGTGAGATCAGATGCAGTTGGATCGGCCATTGGCTCAATTCCGACTGCACGGAACCCGAGGGGCGTTCTTTCTTTTCCGTAACTTCTCGCTTAATTTCACGAGCCATGGATCCGGGACAGCCGCCGGGCAACGAAAAATGCGCGTGAAGTTCCGACGCTCCGTGGACTTTTTTTGCGGCTTCAGGCCCCTGGGTCTTCATGACGTGCTGAAAAGCCTCCTTGGCATCATATCCGGCGCTGTCTCGCTCCACAATCTTGAGTGCTCCGACGGGACAAACATCGAGGCAAGCTCCCATTCCGTCACAAAAGATCTCTTTGACGAGCACAGCCTTGTTCTCCTTATCGAGCACAAGCGCCCCTTCCGCGCAGGCAGTGGTGCAAAACCCGCACCCATTGCATTTTTCCCGGTCGATTTCAATAATTTTACGCTTCGCCATGACGTTTCCCTTGTCTCATCGTTACAGTCTTCTCAAATCAGCTTTTTCACTTCCTTGTAAACTTCATCCACCGTGATCTCATCGATATAGGTAAACTTTCGTTCATTAACGGGAATATGGGAAACATCCTTGGTGACGAGACGCACGTTTTTTCCAAGCGGCCTCCAGCGAAGAGGGCCAATCCCGGGCTCGTACCTTCCGAAAATAGAGATCACGGGCGTTCCTATGGCCGCCGCCATATACACCGGCCCGGAATCATTCGATATGAAGAGCGCTGCTTTTTGAAGCATCGCCCCCAACATTCCGAGATTGAGCCGCCCGCTCAGATCGAATATGGGAACGGCCGTGTTCTTTTTCACTTTTTCAATGACGCTTCTGTCCTGCTGCGTTCCGATCGCAAAAAAAACACACGGCATCGCTTGATCGATTCGTTCCACAAGCTCTGCGAAACGTTCGTTCGGCCATATCTTGGACGGATCCGTCGCGGCCGGGCCTATGAGGATCCAGGGTTTGTCCGTCGGGATCTGAAGATGAAAGAGTAGATTCTCAACGGACTGCTTCCAACATTCCATTATGGGGAAAAATGCCTCTACCTCGGAGGGAGGCGAGACTCCAAGATCTTTGAGCAGCTCGAAAAGATATTCCGTCTCATGTTTTTTTCCCTCTTTTTTATTATAACAATGAACCTCCGTCAACGCCCACGGCGATCTCCGATCGTAACCGATCCGCACAGGAATCCCTGCGAGCCAGCCGGCAACATGCATGCGGTTCGTGCCATGGCAATGGATGACAACGTCGAATTTTTTTTTCCGCAGTTTCCACGCAAACCGGAATTGCCCCCATAAGCTTTTCTCGCTTCCTTTTTTGTCGTACAAAATCACTTCGTCTAGATAGGGGTTCCCCTGCACGATCGAGTGGAGCTCGGCGAAAACGAGCGCGACGAGCCAGGCTTTTGGAAATTTTTCGCGCAAAGCTTTAAAAAGCGGTGTGGTAAGGACCAGATCCCCGATGCGATCTGTGCGCGTAATGAGAATACGCTTGTCGTCAGGAAGATTGAGCGACATTCAAGAGCTCCAGAGAAAGAGCGACCACCTTGTCCGGCTTAAGTCCGTGAAAGCAGCTCCGTTCGGCGCGTGGCAATTTATCGGATCCGCAAGAACAAGCTTGAGCCTCTTCCCGCGCGACGCGAAATTTCGAGCCCTCATGCCCGTATTTCTCATGGTCCGTCGGGCCGAAGATCCCGACGGTCGGCGTGCCCAATTCAAACCCAAGATGCATAATAGCGCTGTCGTTGGCGACCACAAGCGAAGCGTTCGCAATAATCGCCGCCGTCTCTGGCAAAACAAGATCACCGCAAAGAACTCCGACAATCCCGGGAAGTTCCGCTAGAATGCTTTCGGCTACCGGTCTTTCATCGACGGTCCCCACCAAAAGGATCTTCTTGCCAGTTCTCTCATGAAGCGTCCGGATAACTTCCTTAAAATACCGGACCGACCACCGTTTTCTCTCGCTGGCCGCTCCTGCCGCCACCAGGATCCATCCGCTCTTTTCCAGGATCCCCGCAACGTCCAAAGCGCGCATCGCAAACACCTCATCAGCTTTATTAAAGAAATGAAAAGAAGATGGGTCGGGAATATCGGATTCTACCGTCGAGAGCATTTCGAAATGACGATCTCGCATGTTGACCTTAGTGAATTTTCTGAAAAGAGGAGTCCTCTTGCTGCAGGAAACCAGAAACGGAATCGCTGTATTACGCAAGTCCACGACGCGGTCATATTTCACTTTGCGAAGTTCTGCAATAAATTTCAATTTTCCCCAAAGGGAAGCTTTTTTATCATAGATCACAATCTTATGGATGTCGGCGCTTCTCTCGAGAACGCTTCGCGCACGCGGCCCCACCACCACCGTAATACGCGCCTCGGGGTATTTCCTGACCAAAGCCATAATCACCGGCGTCGTCAGGATCACATCCCCGAAATTGCTTAATGTTACGACGAGAATATTCATGCTTTTCCAAGGATCCTTTCGATCGCATCGAGCACTTCTTCCGGGGTGATTTTTGACAACCACCCTTCTGGAGGAAATTTTTTTCCAAAAAAAGGCACCGTATACCCCGGCGGAATATATTGTAGCACGAGTCTCTCGCCTATCCCACGAGGCCCGGTGATTTTCGGGTCGGTGGGACCAAAAAGAGCGACGACCGGAGCGCCGACGCCGGAAGCGATATGCATAGGCCCGGAATCTCCTGTCACGAGGCATGCTGCCTGTTTATAGATCACGGCAGAGACGCATAACCCCGTTTTTCCAATCAAGGAAATAATCGTCGCCTGTCGGATCTTTGACATAAATGCCTCGAAAAGCGGTCGGTCATTTTGAGAGCCGGTCACTACGACTGGCATATGCCACTTTTTTTCGATTTTATCGGCAAGTACGGCGAAATGCTCTGGCGGCCAACGCTTGGGCTCCCAATTCGCGCCCAGATGAAAGCAAATGTATTTCGCGTTCCTTTCAATTCCGTGGAGCCTAAGAACCTCCCGCGCGGCTTGCTCGTCACCTTCCTTATAAAAAAACTGGTATTCTCTTTCCATAGGAAGCTCAAATCCCGCTCCCTTCATCATATTAAAAAAATAGTCCAGTTGGTGCATCGACTGCGCAGGCTCTTCGACCAATCGAGACAAAATTCCTTTCCGCCCTTTTCCGTAACCGATGCGCTCTTTCACTCCGGCCAGTAGCAGAAACACCGCTCGCGAACGGGAGCGATGAAAGAGATAACCCTGATCCCAGGGTCCGCGCTTCCTCAATTCCAGAACGAATCGCATCCTCGCGAGCCAGGAACGGTGGGTGCTTTTTTCATCAAAGCTCAGAAAGTCCGAAACTGCGGGATGGGCCTTCAGAATCTCGCGGCAACGCTCAGGTGCGACACAGGTGATCGAAGCTCCGGGATATTTTTGTTTGATGAGCTCTAACGCCGGCATCTGAAAAAGCAGGTCACCGAGCCAATTTTTCATGACCGCAACGATCTTCATGACGCCCAAATCCCTATTTTCTTTTCCTGAATGGTGACTTGGGCTGTCATGATTACCCGTTTTTTTTGATAAAGGAGAATCATGATGCGAGCGCCCTCTGGCAATGTTCGAACACTTCTTCTGCGGAAATATGCGAAAGGCAGGCCTTCATTTCTTTGGCTTTGCAGACACCCTCGTAGCAAGGCTGGCAGGACAGGTGATGCGAGAGCACATCGATCTTTTTTCCGGGCGGGACATGACGCTTGGCATCCGTCGGGCCAAACAGAGCCACGACTGGGACATTCATGGCCGCGGCCATATGAAGCGGCGCCGTATCCCCCGTCACGACCAAATGAAGCTGTTTTAAAAAAGCCGGCAATTCCTCCAGCGCGGTTTTGCCTATGAGATCGAGGATCTTGCCGGATCCGAAGGAATAAAAAGGAGTCCCGAGATCCGCCTCATCCGGAGAACCGATCAGAACGATCCGTGCGTCATATTTCTCAAGGAGCCGCTTGGCCAGCGCCACAAAATGCTCCGCGGGCCAGCGTTTGCTCGGCCAGTTAGGACTGGACCCCATCACGAGCCCGATGATCCGGGTGGACGCTTGGGGCTCGAGCATGCCAATCATCTGTTTGGCTTTTTCGAGACTCTCCGGTTTTGGCCAAAGCTCCAGCGTGTCATCGAATTTGATAACCCCGGCCTTGGACAGCACGCGGAACTGATGGCGGAGAGGCGAATCCCCGACCTCGAAAGTTCTGTCAGGCCGGTTCAGAAGCCATCCCCATCTTCCGCGTTCAAAACCGAAACGCTGAACCGCCCCCCCGAGATAGGCGAGAAGATGCGTCCACTTGTTATTATGGAGATCGATGGACACATCAAAACCTTCACGACGGACACGGCGCGCGGTCTTCAGGAGATAAAAAATATTCGAGAGTTTTTTCCTGTTCACCAGGATCATGTCGTCTAAATAAGGACATGTAGCCACAATGGGCGCGAGTTTCCTGTCGACAAGGAGCGTGATCGCCGCGTCCGGAAAACGCTCCCTGAGCATTCTGAGGCTCGGCACGACCAGGATGAGATCCCCCATCGCCCCAAGTTTAATCACAAGGATCCTCCGCCGCTTGCGGACTTCCTGATAGACTTCGAGAGTTTTCCGGACCATTTGCTCCAGATTGAATTTCTCCTCAACTTTTTTTCGAAGTTTCACCGCAAACGCTTTGGCCTTGTCCCGGTCCGTTAATAATTCGTACATGGCCTCGGCCATAGCGGGAATATTTTTCGGAGGAAACAGGAGACCGTTCTCGTTGTGATCGATAATGTCCGGCACGCCGCCAAGCCAAGTCGCAGACACAGGGGTCCCCACGGCGCCCGCCTCAATGATCACGCGACCAAAAGGCTCGGGAATGAGCGAGGAAAGCACCAAAAGATCGGATTCGGCCAAAAACCCGGCCACATCGCGCGTCGGCGGAAGGATTTTGACACAGGACTCGAGCCCGAACTGATGGACTGTTTTTTTCATCAGATCCGTGTAACGATGTCTACCGCGTCCTTCGGAGCCGACGATCCAGACTTCAAAATGAGAAAGCCGGCTGCGCAACAAATGAATAGCCTTTAAGAATTCTACCTGGCCTTTGGTCGGCGAGAACCGTCCGATATGAATGATCCGCATCGGGCCTTTGTGCTTTTCGAATTTCGCGAATGAGAAAGTAAACTGCGAAAGGTCAACGCCGCGCGGAATCAGACGGATTCTGTCCGGGGGGACATTAAACTCATCGATCATGCGCCGGCCGATCGCGTGAGACGCCACGATCACACGCTTCCCCCATCCCATGACAAAGCTCATCGGATGAACGGAATAATGTCCGTGACAGGTCGTAATAAATGGAATGCCGGTCTTGCGCGCCGCGAGCCACCCAAGCCAGGCCGGAACGCGGCTGCGGGCGTGAATGATGTCCACGCGCTCCCGTTGGATGATCTTCACGATTTCTTCGACTAGGAACAAGCTTGCCAGAGATTTCTGATGGACGGGCAGTCCGTAATGCGGGATCCCGATCTTCTGGAGTTCGGCCACAAGCGATCCGCCGGAGGAGACGACCACAGTCGCGTGTCCTTCTTTTTTCATGGCTCGCGCCAAATCTACCACCCCGCGCTCGGTCCCTCCGAGCTCAAGCGCCGGCAAAAGCTGCATCACCTTCATATCATGGCACCCAACCGCTCGATCAGCGCGGCTTTTTCGCGTTGAAGGACCGGAGTTACCGGTTTCTTAAGAAGTTCGGTAATATTCTTTTCCAGATCCGCCA
>CAYMER010000227.1:0-7440 GCA_964389345.1 uncultured bacterium
GCATCACGTCTTCGGTGGCCATGGCTCAGCCCATGATGGCGTTCCTTCAGGAAGAGTTCAAAATGACGCGAAAGGGAGCCGCCTGGATCGTTGGGACGATGACGTTCTTTTTCACACTGCCCGTGATCTTTTTCTTGAAGCACGGTTTCTTGAATGAGATCGATTTCTGGATCGGGACGTTTGGCCTGGTGGTGTTCGCGATCATCGAAGTGATCCTGTTCATTTGGGTTTTCGGAGGGCCGAAGGCATGGAGGGAGATCAATTCCGGTGCCGATATCCGTCTTCCAAAGTTCGTCCTGCCGGTTATGAAATATGTGACGCTGGCGTACCTTGTGATCCTCATGGTGTTCTGGTTCATTCAGGACGGATGGGGAGTGCTCACCATGAAAGGCGTGGCGGCCGTGGATTATCCCTACATCTGGTTCGCACGTTTCATGCTGATCGGGATCGGGGCCTGTATGGTCTTTCTTGTTCGCATTGCCTGGCAAAAACGCCATATCATCCAGCAGAGGGTCCCCGAATGATCCCTTTCCTTCCGCTTTTTCACCTTTGCACGCCCCGGGTTCGTGTAAAAAAGCACGAACCCGGGGCGTGCGGGGGTCCGTCATGAAGCTTTCCGGCTGGATATTCCTCATCCTTAGCTGGGCTTTCATTCTCGTTCTCATGATCGCCTCGTTCGTCATCGTCCTGCGTAAAAAGTAGCTTCTGTAAAAAACCTCAATAAACCCTGTGCACACCTGGTGTGCGCGGGGTGTAGTTTTACCCCATTCCTGATGATTTTCCCCTATTGCCCAGTTCAAAACTGGATTTTTAACTAGGTTCAGCAGATAGCAATATATAGCAAATATAGCTTTTAATAGCAAAATATAGCCAAAAGACAGCAAATAAATGCTATAAAACACTTGCAATAACTCCGATTGGGTGTCATATTTTTAGTAGAGACAAAACACGGAGGAAACCGGAGGGCAAAACGAGTCGTGTGAAGGAGTTAGATCGTTAGAGGGGGAGGTTTATTTTGAAACAATTAGAGTGGAAAGAAGGCACATAAAATATGAGCATAAGAAGCATGCCCAGTATCAAGATTTCTGAGCTTTGGATCCGCGGAGGAATCCTCTGGAAAAAAATCACAGTGCCTCTGCGGCTTCAGGGGCCGGGGTTTTCTTGGGTGCAGGGTGAAAAAAAACACAACCGGGGAATAAGGTTTATGGCGCTTGTCGTGGTCCAAATTCTTTCTTTTTTTTGTAGGAGAGTAATTTGGACCACCCCAATTTCAAAAAAGCTGCATTTGAAATTGATAAGTATTGGGATGGCGTTTGTGTTCACGATGACGAGCGTCACCTGGAATACGCCTGCGACTGCTGCGCCCGCCGAGGCCGCAGTGACGAGCATTCTCCCGATCGACCAGCTTGCGATCCCCGCGGAGATGGGAACGATTACGAAAGAGTACGGGGTACGGAGTACGGAGTACGGCGAAAACACACAACGCAGTACGCCGTACGCCTTCCGCCGTACGGTTATATTAATTCAAGACGCTCACGCCGTGAACGACGCGCAGGAAAATATCCGGAAGATTCTCGGATATCTCCGAAAAAATTACGGCGTTAATCTCGCCGCTCTCGAGGACGCCATAGGCCGGCTCGAGCCCATTCTGCTCAGGACTTTCCCTGATCCCAACATCAAGCGCAAGATCCTCGCCGGTTATGAAGACCGAGCCGAGCTTTCCGGTCCCGAGGTGGCGGCGGTGATGCAGGAAGAGTCCGGAGAATTCCGCGGAATGGAAGACTGGGGCCTTTACGAACAGAATTATTTTGCATATCTCCGCGCTCAGGAGAAAAAACCCGCGCTCCTTACCCAATGGAACGCGTTTAAGCAGACGCTCGATAGCGAACGCGCTAAGGTCTATGATCCGAAGCTTAACGAATTCCAGGAGGCCCGTGAGAATTTTCTCACCGAGCGAGCCTCGCTCCTGGATCTTCTGGTCTATCTCTCGGAGTTTAAGGGGTTGTTTACGGTACGTCATCGCGAGGAGCCCGCCAATGATTTGATGGCGGGCACCGCGGCGATCTCGCCTGTGAAAATTAAGATTGCCACGGGCACAAAGCGCCCTCGCAATGACGAGGCGGGCTATCAGGAACTTCCCGGGCTGATCAGCTCGATCGGCTATGAAAAAGCGGGAAAGCAGGAAGCCCTCGCGCCGCTTGTCCGAAAGATCGCCGATGAGTTCAAGACAAAGTACCTGCGCGGCCTCGGCGTGAAGACCGAGATGAATTTTTATAATAAATACCAGGCGTTCATGACCGGCCAGATCACGGCCGGCCAGATGCTCCAATATCTGGTCCAGGTGGGACGCGAAAACGGGAAGAACGTGAAGCTGACCCCGGCCCTCAAGAAACTGCTCGGCCACGCGGAACTTCTTTCCGAGATCAAGGGGAGCCGCCTCTACGACGAGCTCCAGCGTTTTCTCCCTGAGGTGGAGTCGAGCCTCATCAAGACCTCGGCCCAGCGCGAGATCGCGGATCAATACCAGAAGCTTTTCCTCCTGAGAGAAATGATCGCACTGGAGCTGACTCATGAGGCTCTCGCGAAATATCAACAAGAGCCGGACGCTTATCTTAGCCTTATGCCGGATCCCACATTCGAGCAGGATCTCGCTCCCGCACTGGAATTTTATAAAGCAGCCCTGGAGCGCGATCAGGCGTTCATGGGAAAGATCGATGCGATGATGAAAAACGCGAATCAAAAAACCGTGGTGGTTGTCGCCGGAGGTTTCCACACCAATGGTCTTGAGCGCATTCTGAAAGAAAAAGGAGTGGCTTACGCGGTGGTGACGCCGAAAATGGCCTCGCTTGCTGGGATCGAGAATTATCCCAAGGTTATGAAAGGCGAGGTATCGTTTAAGGATTATCTCAAGACCACTTATTTTGACGCCTTGATGAGACACGCCGCAAAGGCACTCACCGAGGCCCTGCCCCTCCCGGATCGTGTGAGAACCTTGAAACTCTGGCGTGACAATGTCATCCGTGAACTCGCGAAAGAAGGCCGGATCACCGACGCCGGGAAGTTCCTGCCTTACATCGATGAGATCCTCCAGAGCACACCCGAAATGGCCACCGCCATCGGCCCCAAGCGCACGAAAAAAGAGATTCTCGATGTCGTCCGCAAGGAACTCGAGAAGTTCAAAACCGACTCCCTCGAGCGGATCTGGAAAACATTCGAATTCCAGCTCGGCACATTCACCGACGGTCTCAAGCAGCTCATCGCGAAGAAGGACCTCAATACCCAGTCCGTCTCTACTCTTCTCGACCGCACCAGCCAAACCAAGCCGTCTATGTTGCAAGCATGTGCGGCGATGGGTCTATTTCCAGAAGTGGCACCGCCAAGGTTTGAGGAAAACCCGGTGTTGCCTCCGGCTTTGACGGATGTTGATAAGACTGCGATTGCAGATGCAATGGCAAACGTTCAGGCTCCGACGGAACAGATACTGAGCGCGCTTGGCGCCGGAGTAGCGGCTTCTCCGTCCAATGTTGTCGCGGAGACGGCAGCGGGACTCATTGCTCAGGGGGAGAATTTTAAGCGTGTGGCGCCGGAGGTCAAATCGGTCGAACCAGGGGCCCTCAACGAGGCATTAGATAAAGTCGCTGAAACGGCACTGCCCAATGTTCCGCGTGCGGAAGCAAGAGCTGCTATGGCTGAAGCGATGAACGCTCGTTTGCCAGGCAGGATTTTAGGTGTTTCCGAAACCTCCGCCACATCAATTCAACCGCCAGTGGTTAAATTGCCTGCCACAAAGCAAGCCGTCCGCTCCGAATCGCGGGTTTTGATCACTCCTCGGGATCTTCCCAAAGAATGGGAGTCGAACCCGTTTGCGCTTTCGAGCGGGCGGCGATATGAAAGAGACGAATTTTACACACGCGTGCTGAACAACCTTATCGACTCCGGGCAGTTTGCGCACGAAGGCGATATGGCGCATTTTCTGCGATATCTGGCGTTCAGTCAAACTCCTGTCGATCTCGGTCTGTGGCACAATTTTGCGGCGACCGGAGAGAAGGGAACCGTGCCTTATGCTGTGGGAGACAGTCAGTATTCAATGACGATCGTTGACAAAGTCCCCTGCGAAGCGGTTCTGAGGCTCATTGCGAATGGAAGATTTGACCTGAACGAAGTGATCCTGGATATTTATGTGCTCAATGCCGGACGTCTCAATAACATTACTTACGATCCCATTCTGGCGCGGGATATTTTTCAACACCGCCAGCGCGAATTCATTCTTCCTAGCGGAGTAGCAGGAGAAACCGCGGTCAAAGGATCGGCGCGGCCCCCGGTTGTTGTTGCAGAAAAATCCGCCCCCGCCACTGAAATTCCGTCCGCCCGCGCCCTCCGGGTCCTTCGACCCGTAGGGTTGGGGACCGAAACCCCTTCGATTTCCTCTGGTCGCTCAGAGGTGAGGGATGTGGGGCAGACGGAGATCCAGGAGGCGTATGACAGGAGCAAACCGACTGGAAGCCTGTTCTCGAAAAGTGACATTCTCGGGTTTGAGATCTTGAGCTCTGACTGGAAGAACATTCCCAAAGCTATCCGTGACCGGCTCGGAGCAGTGGATCAGACCTATCTTAGGGAAGGCGTCGAGAAATTGCTGGCAACGAGCGTCGGAGGATTCATCGCCCTGCAAATGAAGGGGAACAAGCCTGATTTCTATGTCGTCAGCCCGCGCATCGCCCAAGAAAAGTATCAAAAGACCTCCGCTGGCTACCAGGGTTATGGCGAATTGATCCACGCCATGAAGGCGGGCGTTGTGAAGATGGTTCGGATGTCGGATCTCGGCTACAGGATCGAAAACGAGGTCAAGATCCAGGTGAACTGGGGAAGCGGGCCGGAAACACAAACGAAACCGGCCGGCAAAGACGCCTATCTCGTCAATGACGGAAAGCAGTGGTACATGCTGAACGTCGACGTTACTGGAATGCCGGTCAGCTACAACCCCGTTTCCGCGACGGGAGAGGCGGCGAGCCGGGTGGATGTGATGATCAAGCGCCTGGAGGACGCGATCGCGCGCCGCAACAATCTTTCGGATGCGGACCGTCAGAAGATCCGGACGATCATCGATCTTGCGAAGACAGCACACTCCGGTCAGCTACGGATGGACGGTGAGACGCCGTATTTCCGGCACCCGCTTGAAGCGGCGTGGTATCTGATGACGCGGTTCGGAAATTATTCGCCGCTCGCCTTCCGCTTTATGCTTCTTCATGACACACGCGAAGACCAGGCCGAGTTCTATGAAGTGATCAAGGGGATCCTTGACCGCATGCTGGACAAGCTCGAAGAATTGAGCGGTTCGGCGGCGACCGCGGAGGACCGCCGGGAATACAACCTGATCCGACTGGCCGTGAAGCTTTTGACAAAGATCGAAGTAAAAGAAGTCGGCGGGAAGTTTCAGATCACGCATAAGGGCGAGGACGGTATCGATGTTACGGAAACATTTGATATGGAAGAGGCTGCTAAAGCGGCGGCGGAGCGGCAGTATTACGGACAGATGTTGAACCCGGGCCGATATTTCAAGAGTGAACTGATTGCGGCGGGCATGAGTAATGAAGAGATCCAACGTCGCCTCGCCCGGTACGCGGGGTACGATGATCAATTTATTCGCTGGGTTCAGCAGGCAAAATTGGCCGATCGCATCGTGAATATCCGGGACCTGATCAATCTTTTTGATCCACAGGTTGAGGTTGGAAAGACGGCCGAGCAGATGAAGGAGATCAAGGCATTTCCATCACGGATGATCGGGAAGACGCTGGACTGGATCATCCCTTATTTTGTCGAAGTCACAGATGCAAAAAATCCGCTTCATCCGGCGGATCGGGAAATGTTCTACGAAGGTTTTGTCGGGTCGCTCATTGATTATGCCGGCATGGACGCGGGTCTGAACCCGCGGCTCCGGCCGCTCAAGGATGCGGCGATCGCGGCACTCCGGGACCCGAGGCTGAAAAAAGGGATCGACCTCACCGGAATGCGGAAGCAAGTCGATGAGGTGCTGTCGCAATCCCGATCCGAAACGCACCAAGTTCTCAAAAACGACGGCGCCGACGCAATTGCCCGCGCCGAAATCCGTCAAGATGTTCACTCCGAATCGCGGGTCGGGTCCGATGCGGAGAATATGGGAAGAGTTGCCCCATCTTTTACAGCTCGCCCGACGACGGCGAGGGCCGGCTGGCTTCCTCGTACTGCGCTCGGTCTGATGCTGGGCGTTTCAAGTCTTCCTGTTTTTGGAGGTAATGTTGCCGGAACGTCTTCACAGCATGTTCAGGTTGCCCTAGCAACCCCGTCGGCCCAAGCAACGGCCGAATCTGACAAGCTTCTTGTACGTTCCAATCTTACTAGCGAGGAATACGAGCAGGCGCGAACTGCAGATGCTTACAGCAAGATCATTTTTGGCGATGAAGGATACGAAGGTTTTCTGAAACATGTTCCATCGCTTGCCGAAAAGGCTTTTTTGAGTTCCATTCTTGACTACGGCCGTCAGCTGGACCCTCAAGGATTTGACAAGCTGATCAGGGCGCTCAGGAGTGTTATTTTGTTCGAGAACTCCCGGCATGGAGAGGACAACGGTCACGGGTACAAAATTGTGGTGTCTGACGGAAAAGAAGGTGTGGTCGTATTCGATTTTAAAGAAAAAATTCCAGTCGTCGGACGAGACAACAGGACCTGGCTCCTTTTATTCTTTGTCCACGAATCCATCCATGCCCAGGGTGGAGATGAAGTGGCGGCACGGCAGGGATCCATTGATTTTGTGAAGAAGACAGGCCTTGATAAAACGGATCCGGGGCTTGCGAGGTGGCTTAATCAAGAACAATTCATGGTGGATGCGGCAAAACGTGCAAACAAGGGGGAAGGTCCTGTTTGGAATTATTATTGGGCGAACGGTGGTACTCGCGATCAGGCGCTACTTCCTCTTACGGGAGCTCAGATTCTTCTTGGAAACGCGGGTATCCAAAATGCTACTTATAGTTCGCTCAAGACCCTGGGGAGTGGTTACCGGATCAATTTTATGGTTGGGAATAAGCCGGCCTATTTTTATTATCATCAGAAAGGCGATCGCGGGATCCTCGTGAACCAGAAAGGGGATCAACGCCTTGAGATGCTGCCGAGCGTCCGGGAAGGCGAGCCCGCCACATTGATTCTCAATGGAACAGAATTGAAAATGGAAATGATATTCGAAGCTCCCGCCGTCCGCTCCGAATCGCGGCAGCTGAGCCCCGGAGTGAAGAAAGCAATGCGGGCGTTTGTTAATGATTTTGCGACAACCAAGGAGGGCGCGGGAGCGATCTCGAGGGGTGGTCTCGGGGCCAGTGGTAAGACCGATATTCCCGCAGAGCTCAGCATGGAAAAGTTTCTCGAGCGGCATCGTTCGTTGATCAATCCCGTCGAGAACAGGATCCAAAAAGC
>CAYMER010000228.1:0-3986 GCA_964389345.1 uncultured bacterium
ATCGAGAAGCACCAGCTCGGGTCGCGTATCCTGGATGATTTTAAATGCCTCGTCCCCGCGGTTACAAATGCTCACCGTGTAAAGTTCGGTTTTTTCGAGTATCATCTTTACTATCTGACTGGCGTCCACTTCATCATCCACGACCAATATTGATCTTTTTTTTCCCATGCTCAGCCTCCTTTAAAAAGAGTTCGAAACCCTGGAGCATTCTAGCACATCCCCCCGACCCAGTTCAAAGCCAGGCTTTAGCCAGGTTGACGAAGTGACCGCGTACTGCTATTATGAACATATGTTCATAACGCATGAGGTGATTTGTGAGACCTAAAAAAACGCGCTGGGTTAAATGCTTGCCAGGAGAAAGATGTTTCCGCCCACTTTGCAAAACCTCAAAAGAGCTTGAGGGCGTGACCTTGAGCCTTGATGAGTTTGAAGCCATGCGTCTTGCTTGCCTTGAGGGGCTGAAACAAGAGGATGCCGCTAAACACCTAGGAATCTCTCGCCCGACATTTTCACGGATCGTCACTTCTGCGTGTAAAAAAGTAGCGGATGCATTGGTGAATATAAAATCTATTAAGGTCGAGGGCGGCTGTTGCGAAGTACGGCGGAAAAAATCATGAGAATTAAAAACAAGCTATTCATTGTATTCCTTTCCTTGATTCTGTGGTTTGTGGCTTACGGTTTTCTGCCGGTACTATCCCAAGGAATCACTTATGACGTTTTGCGGTTAGGTTCCGGAACACGCCTGGCATCCGCAGCAGAGTTCTTTGTGTACGACTCCGCCAAGGTGCTGATGCTCCTGGCCCTCGTGGTCTTTGGAGTAGGGATCCTCCGGACATTCTTCACACCCCAACGCACGCGTCAGATGCTAATCGGAAAAAAAGAATTCGTCGGAAATATACTGGCATCCCTTCTTGGCGTAGTAACACCGTTCTGTTCTTGCTCGGCAGTGCCTCTCTTTATCGGATTTGTGACAGCGGGCATTCCTTTGGGCGTAACGCTTTCCTTCCTTATATCAGCGCCCATGATCAACGAGATCGCGCTGGTGCTTCTCTTCGGCCTTTTCGGATGGAAGATCGCGCTTCTCTATCTTGGGACCGGCCTCACGATCGCTTTTGCCTCAGGCTGGGTGATCGGTCGCTTGCACATGGAGAAATATGTAGAGGAGTGGGTTTATAAATCCATGGCCGGTTCCGTCGAGGAGGAGAAGCTGACATGGTCCAACCGGATATCCGCCGGATGGCTGGCCGTCAAGGACATCGTAGGCAAGGTCTGGATCTTCGTTCTGATGGGGATCGCGGTGGGAGCTTTCATTCATGGATTCGTGCCGGAGAACTTTCTGGCTTCTGTTATGGGCAAGAAAGCCTGGTGGTCGGTGCCGGTTTCTGTTTTGATCGGCATCCCCCTTTATTCTAATGCGGCTGGGATCATCCCGGTGGTTCAAGCGCTATTGGAAAAAGGAGCCGCGCTCGGCACGGTCCTGGCTTTCATGATGTCTGTCATCGGACTCTCGCTCCCGGAAACCATTATTTTGCGTAAGGTTTTAAAGCCGCGCCTGATCGCTGTATTTTTGGGAGTGGTAGGCTCCGGCATTATGCTCATTGGATTTCTTTTTAACTGGATCTTGTGATCCGGAGAAGATGTTTATGAAGATCGAGATCCTTGGAACAGGTTGTCCGAAATGCGAACAACTTACCGCGAACACGGAAGCGGCTGTTAAAGAACTGGCCCTCACCGCCGAAATCGCGAAGGTCACGGATATCGACAAGATCACCGGTTATGGCGTCATGATGACGCCGGCTTTGGTGGTGGACGGAACGGTGGTGTCCTGCGGAAAACTATTGAGCAAGGACGCGATCAAAAAGATCCTCGCGAAATAAAAGGAGCCCATGAAAAAACACACCCTCATTCTTCTCGCCGCTATTGTGCTCGCGGGCAATCTATTTTTCGGAAATTCTCCGGCTATAGCGGAGGAGACCTTCCCCAACGGTACGGTCACGGCTTATTATTTTCACGGGACTTTCCGCTGCCCCACTTGTCATAAGCTGGAGCAGTATGCCAAAGAGGCCATTGAAAACAATTTCAAGGATGCACTAGCTTCTGGGAAACTCGCGTTCAAGATCGTGAATGTGGAAAATAAAGGCAATGAACACTATGTGAGCGACTATAAGCTCTATACTAAATCCCTCGTCCTTTCGCTCACGAAAGACGGTAAGGAGATCCGATCTAAAAATCTTGATAAGATCTGGGAATATGTCCGCGATAAAGACCGGTACGAAAATTATGTGCGGGATGAAGTCGCCGCATTCATGAAAGAGGCATGATGGATTCTTTTTGGATCGGCTGGATCTCCGCGCTTTGGCTCGGCATTCTAACCTCGATCAGTCCTTGCCCCTTGGCCTCGAACATTGCGGCGGTTTCTTTCTTATCAAAAAAGATCGCGCATCCGGCGGCAGTTTTTATCTCGGGCTTGGCATATACCCTTGGGAGAATGGCTTCTTATGTCGCCTTGGGATGGATTATTATTCATTCTCTTATAAGCGTTCCGCAGGTCGCCATGTTCCTCCAGAAATACATGGGAAAGGCGTTAGGACCGCTTTTAATCGTAACGGGATTGATTCTCCTCGAGGTCATGACTGTCCGTTTGCCCGGTTTTTCTCTTTCTCAGAAGAATCACAATAAGCTCGCCGAGTCCGGCGCGCCAGGCGCTTTTCTGCTTGGTTTTATTTTCGCTCTGGCGTTCTGTCCCGTGTCCGCAGCGTTTTTCTTCGGAAGCCTCATTCCTTTAGCGCTTAACCATCCAGCAGGTGTGATCCTTCCGTTCATTTATGGAATAGGCACCGGCCTGCCCGTACTGGCTTTTGCCGTTGCGATCGCTCTGGGGGTAACATCCCTCAGCTATTGGTTTCATAAACTAACCAAGATCGAACTTTACACGCGCAAGATTACTGGAATCATTTTTATCGGCGCCGGCATTTATTACGTTTGGGCCTATTGGCTCCAGAGAGGAATTTCATGAGCGAATGTTCTAAAAAACAGTTGCCGTTTTTAGACCGGTTTTTGACGCTTTGGATCTTTCTGGGCATGAGTGTCGGCGTCACGGCGGGATATTTCTATCCGCCGGTCGTGGGGTTCTGGAACAAGTTCCAGTCGGGCACGACCAATATCCCGATCGCGATCGGGCTGATCCTGATGATGTATCCGCCTCTCGCCAAAGTGAAATACGAGGAACTCGGCAATGTGTTCAAGAACACCAAAGTCCTGCTGCTTTCCTTGATTCAGAACTGGGTGATCGGTCCTATCCTGATGTTTGCGCTGGCTATTATTTTCCTCCGGGACTATCCGGAATACATGGTCGGGCTTATCATGATCGGGCTTGCTCGATGCATCGCCATGGTAATCGTGTGGAACGAACTTGCGGAAGGTGACACGGAATATTGCGCGGGGCTTGTGGCATTCAACTCGATCTTCCAGGTTTTATTCTTTTCGGTTTACGCTTGGGTCTTCCTCACGGTCTTGCCGCGCTGGTTCGGGTTGCAAAGCACCGTGGTGAATATCACGATCGGCCAGATCGCCAAAAGCGTCTTCATCTACCTCGGCATTCCCTTTCTCGCGGGTTTCTTGACACGTTTCGTTTTACTTAAGATCAAGGACAAGATTTGGTACGAGACTCGGTTCATCCCCGCCATTAGTCCCATCACGCTCATCGCCCTGCTCTTCACGATCATCGTGATGTTCTCGCTAAAGGGCGAAACCATCGTCCGGATCCCGATGGACGTCATCCGGATCGCAGTCCCGCTCCTTATTTATTTTGTCGTCATGTTCCTAATCTCTTTTTTTATGAGCAAAAAGATCGGCGCTCCCTATGGCCAATGCGCCACTCTTTCTTTTACTGCCGCGAGCAACAACTTCGAACTTGCGATCGCGGTCTCAGTGGCGGTATTCGGGATCCATTCCGGAGTCGCGTTCGCCGCCGTGATCGGCCCGCT
>CAYMER010000229.1:0-4172 GCA_964389345.1 uncultured bacterium
TGAACACTCTTTCCCTACACGACGCTCTTCCGATCTGTCGGCGGCGGCGGATTCGAGAACGCCTCCTTCAGCGCCCAGCAACTGGGTTTAGGCGGCGCTGTCACGGCCACGCCAGATGAACCGGCGGCCATTTCGTATAACCCGGCCGGTATTGCCGATCTTCCGGGAGTTCAAGTCCAGGGAGACGCCAATTTCATCAGTCTGATGACTTTTAAGCACAACGACGTCACCGGTGACACAAGAAGCACCGGAACACTCAATCTCGTTCCGACGGGCTATATCACTATTAATCCCGGAAAGATCTTCCAGGACAAACTCGGACTTGGCGTCGGGTTTGACTCACCGTTTGGACTCAACGATAAATACAGGTCCAGCAACGCCGCGGTCCATTACACCGGCTGGTCTAACTACCTCAAGATGTATACGATCAAACCCACGGTCGCCTACAAAATCACCGACAAGATCTCCGTCGGCGGCGGCCCGGTGTGGTACCGGATCTATGATTTCGGCGGGGTCCAGGGATACCCCAACAACTTCGCTACTCTTCCATATACAGTAAACACCCCGGACGGACAAGTCCGGCTGAATACCTCGGGAAACCACTGGGGCTGGCAATTAGGCACGCTGATCAAACTGAGCGAAAAACACCGTTTGGGTTATTATTTCCGAAGTCCGGTGGTGGTGAAAACCAGCGGACTGGCGAAGGTGGAAAATTCTGATTTTTCTGGGATAGGCGGTGCGGGCCTGCATAATTTCGCAACGGGAGTCCACACCAAAGTCACTCTGCCAATGAATATGACATGGGCCTACGCTTATCAGCCGACACCGAAAACTCATTACGAGGCGGATTTCACGTGGTCCCACTGGAAGACTTATAAACGCCAATACTTTGTCCCTGATCCTTCCGGGAACACAACCGACGATGCGATCCTAAAAGCCATCGGCGCAGCCGATAAGGACTATCATGACGGCTATGGCATCCAGCTCGGGGCGAGTCACAAGCTCACAAAAAAACTGACGCTTCGCGGCGGAAGCTGCTTCTATTTTACGCCCATTCCTCAAAAATCCTTCATCCCGGCGGTAGCGGATTCGAATCACCTAGCCATCAGTCTCGGCGCGGGTTATGACTTCAACAAATACCTCACTGCGGATCTTTGCTATTACAATTCGTTCTATTTCAGGCGGCGTATTAATAATAACGTCGCTGAAGACTACCGCCTACTAAATTACTCTGTGGACGGGACTTACTCCTCGTACTCGCAGGCCTTTACGATCAGCTTGACGGCGAAGTGGGACGATATTTTCCCTCGTTCGTTCGGGAATAAAATAATTGAGGCGGAAGCTCCTTCGATCGATATGAAGCCGGCAGCATAATAAAAAAGGGGTCACACCTATTTTGGAATACTTTAAATAGGTGTGACCCCTTTTTTATTTCGGTTGGAAGGAGCTGAGGTCGAAGGCTTTCCACTCTTCGTAAGGTGTGCGGGAAAGAAGCGTCGTAACCACCTCGGCGGGATCCTTGTCCTGGAAAAGCATGCTGTAGACTTCGTTCATGATCGGCAGTTGCAGTTTTTCACGTTCGCAAAGCTGATGCACACTTAACGCCGTATCGACGCCCTCGGCCACCATGGCCATTTCCCCGAGGATCTGTTTGATCTTCCGCCCCTTGCCGAGCTCGCGACCCACGTGAAGGTTCCGTCCGTGTTTTGAAAAACACGTCGTGATCAGGTCCCCGATCCCGGAAAGCCCGAAAAAAGTGTTGGGATTCGCGCCGTGCTTCACGCCGAGCCGGACGATCTCATAAAGCCCGCGGGTGATGAGGCCGGACTTGGTATTGTCACCGAACTTAAGGCCGTCACAAACCCCCGCCGCGATCGCGATCACGTTTTTGAGCGCCCCGCCGAACTCGACTCCCGCCAGGTCCTTCTGGACATAAATCCGGAATTGAGAGTCGCGGAAATGCTCCTGGACGTACTGGGCATGCTTGGGATTCTCGGAAGCCACGACCGTCAGGGTCGGGATTTTGCGCGCCACTTCTTCGGCGTGTGAAGGGCCTGAGAGCACCACGATCGGAAGATCTTTACCCAACACCGAGCGGATAATCTCGGAGGGCCGCAAACAGGTTTTTTTCTCGATCCCCTTGGCCGTACTGACAAGGATCTTGCCGCGATAGGAAAGTTCCTTGATCTTAAAGATAATGTTGCGGAGGTATTGCGAAGGGATGGCCAGCACAAACACGTCGCCGAAATCAACCGCTTCTTTAAGGCTGGACGTGATCCTGAGGTCCTTGGGCAATTTCACACCCGGAAGGAATTTGACGTTCTCGTGTTCTTCTTGAAGGACATGAGCGTAATCCGCAAAAGCGGACCACATCATGACTTCATTACCACGGCGAAGGTTCACAAGCGCGAGCGCCGTCCCCCAACCGCCGTCCCCGAGCACTGTCACTCTGATGTTTTTGGACATCAATCGTTCCTTATCAATGGACTTCACACTTTAGCATTGGCCAGCTCAAAGCGCAAAGGTCAAAGCGCAAGGTTTACTGTCTCCGTCTTTGTGCTTTGCGCTGGTTTTATTTACACCGACAGCGCTTCTTGAGAAGCGCGTATTCCTTGACGACTTCCTTGATCTCGACGGGGACGCGACAGGGCTTCATCTCCTTGGTCACGAACACATGCACCGTGTATCCCGTCGCGAGAACAGCCTGGGTCTTCGCGTTCATCACCTGATATTCAAAACGCAAAGTGCTGTTGCCGATCTCCACCACGCTGGTCCGCACGATAATATCATCATCGTAGGTCGACGGCGCGAGATAATTGGCGTGGGCCTCCGCGACCGGAAGATAGATCCCTTTTTTTTCGCATTCGGTGTAGGGGAACCCCAGCGCCCGGAAATATTCTGTCCGCGCGGCCTCGAACCATTTGAAATAGTTCGCGTAATACGTGACCCCCATTTGGTCCGTGTCCGCGTAGATCACACGATAATGGTAATCGAAATAGTTCATATTCCTCCTCGTGGAACGGGGAACGCCGAACGGCAAACGGTTTCGTTCCCCGTTACCCGTTCCCTGAAAAGTTTTTTAATTGAAAAAACTTTTCTTCGTCTGAATCTTTTCTTTCCGCTCGGCCGCTAATTTTTCAAGCAGTTCGCGTTCGGGCTTGCTCAATTTCGTCGGGATCTCAATATCCACCTTCACATATTCCTCCCCGCGCCGGTCCGTCGCTCCAAACATCGGAACTCCCTCGCCTTTGATCTTAAGGACCTTCCCGGCTGGCGTACCGGCCGCGATTTCGAGGTTCGTCTTTCCCATTAAGGTTGGCACTTCCACCTCGCCGCCAAGTACGGCGATCGTGTAAGGAATCAAAATCTCGCAATAGATGTTATGGCCCTGGCGCTCGAAGGTCTTGTTCTTTTTTATGAGCACCTGGATATAAAGATCGCCGCGGGGCGCGCCGCCCTGCCCGGCCTCGCCTTCGCCGGTTACCCGGAGCCGTGAGCCGTGTTCAATGCCGGCCGGGATCTTGACCTGAAGTTTCCGTGTTTTCCGTGCGCGTCCCTCCCCGTGGCAAGTCGGACAGGGTCTCTCGATCGATTCCCCTTCGCCATGACATCGCGAACAGGTCCTCCGAAGAGTGAAAAATCCCTGCGACACGCGAACTTCTCCGCGGCCGCCGCAATCCGCACAGGTTTTCTTCCTGGAACCTTTTTCGGCGCCCGTTCCCTGGCATTCACCGCAGGTTTCCTTGCGCGGAATCTCAAGGTCAAAGGTCTTGCCGGTCAACACCTCGGCCAATTCCAATTCGACCGTATATTCCAGATCCGAACCCCGCTGGCCGCGGCTGCGCCTCCTGCCGCTGCCTCCGCTCCCGCCGAAAAAATCCTCGAAAAGATCCCCAAAGATATCGCTAAAACCCCCGAACGCGTCTTGGAAACCTTCGAAACCGGAGAATCCCGCGCCGCCCATGCTGTGGCCAAACTGGTCGTAACGGGCTCGCTTGTCCGCGTCGCTTAAGATAGCGTAGGCCTCGGCGGCTTCTTTGAATTTTTCTTCAGCCGCTTTATTCCCGGGATTGCGGTCCGGATGATATTGGAGCGCGAGCTTGCGATAGCTTTTCTTGATGGTTTCCCCGTCCGCAGCCCGGGCCACACTCAACACTTCATAATAATCGCGT
>CAYMER010000230.1:0-8294 GCA_964389345.1 uncultured bacterium
TTAATGCCAACGTTTTCCAGGTTCACAAGTTCCAGATAGAAATTGTAACCTCCCTCCGCGTCCATCAGCTTTATATAGAGGGACAGTGCGAAATGCGTACAGTGGAAGGTCGCAGCCCCGATATCCTCGACAACACCGATCAGGCATTCCTTGTTCGTACCGCGCGGGGTAATCACATAATCACTGATGAGCATGGCATTCGTTTTGGGCGTAGGGGATGTCATAAATACCTTTCGTTAAAGATCTGGTTTGAGCTCTGGGCTTACTATAGTGTTTGTGTCGCCAATCCTTGATCATGAAAGAGTTGTCATCCCCGAAAGTTTTTATCGGGGATCCATGCTTTTCCTAGATTCCCGCTTAACGCATGCGGGAATGACAAAAAAATTAAAACTCCAAAACCCTCATCCGAACTTGTAATGTTTTTTGACGGGCTTCTTGATATTCCAGACGCATTTCAACCCTTGGGGGAATGTCACGAGATCCCCCTTGCCGAACGAGATCTCTTCGTCCGGAGTTTTGACCATTACTTCCCCCTCAAGAAAATAGCAGATCTCTTTTTCATCATAGTACCAATCAAAACTTGAGACCTCTTTTGTCCAGACGGGCCACGAAAAAACCTTCAGACCGTTTAGTTTTTCACTCGTGGGTTTTTCGACGAGGACTTTCAATTCTGATTTTTGCGTCATATGTTACCCTATCCTATTTTAAAATCCGGTTTTGCGTGAGGGGGACAGTCCCTTTAAATGCTCCTAGAGGGACTGTCCCCTTCCGTGATCATTTTCTAAATTTCTCCAACCATCCGCAATACTCGCAACCCGGATCAGCCTTGGGTGCAGAGCCCGTTAAGATCGAAAGCGCCTGATGGATCAGATCCTTCGCGCGCTCGGTGTTCGTTTCGATCCGGATCGGCTGTATTGCAAAACTCACTTGCCCGTTTTCCCCGACCGCTTTGGGGGAATAATAAAGAAGAAATCCGTAGCCGGCCGTTTTGAATCCGTTCCCCTCCAACATCAGCGCGTAACAATCCAGCTGGGTCTGATAATATTTGGTCGCGTCCTCTTCATTCGTGGGCGACCCTTTGGTCTTGTAGTCGAACGGGATATAAACGCCGTCCTTCACAAGCAGATCATCGAGCATCCCGGAAAGAACCTCGCCGTCCTTTTGATACTGAAGTCCCGTGCGCCATGCGCGCCAACGCTCGAGCTGGGTCTGGTTGTCGTAAAGATGAATACCTTTGAATGCGTCGATGCGAAGTTCCGGAGGAAGCATTCCTTTAGCGCGGAAGATGTCAAAATAGGTTTTGATCACACGATCCATGCCGCCCGGAAGCGACGGAAAAATGCCGCGAGGGCGCTTGATGCCCTTGATCTTCTCCAACCAAAAACACCGCGGGCAATTCTTGAAAAGACTCAGCGCTGACGGGGACAATGTAACTGACTTTGACATGGTTTTCCTCTGGAATTAATGTGGTGATTATATAGCCGAACAGCGGGGCAAGCTACTTTTTCCGATTTCCGGGAAAAGGATCCACGGGATCCCTGAAATCCGGAAAAAACGCGGCCTCTTCCGTGAGGTCCTGCGTGTAGACCCTCTCAAAACCAAGTTTCTCCACAAGCTCCAGGACCTCCTCATACTCCTCGGTCTTCACGGCCCGTTCAAGCTCAAGCGTTTGCAACACTCCTGGACCGGCCGAAATTGGCTCATAACCGAAAGCGGGAGCCCGGGGCCGAATTCTTTACGCAAAAGCTTTAAGACCTTCAGGCTGTTCTCCACCTGTCCCGGCAATAGCAGATGCCGGACCAAGACGCCGCGTCTGGCCGGAGATCCTCCGGTAGGGTCCCAGGGCTCCAAAAAACCTTTTTGCTTTACCATGTTTTGGATCGCGGCAAACGCGATCTCCGGATATCGCCGGTCCCCCATGCATTTTTGAGCAAGCTCCGGCTCCGCGAATTTAAAATCCGGAAGAAAGATGTCCATCCCCTGCGAATATTCTGCAATCATTTCCGGCTTTTGATACCCAGAACAGTTAAAAAGCGTGGGGATCGAGATCTTTTCTCCGCGAAGCGCCCGACAAAGATTTTTAACATGCGGCCAAAAATGGTCCGGGGTCACAAAATTGAGATTATGGACCTCTTTACGGATCAGCGCCTTCACTTCAGAAAAAAGTTCTGCGGGGGTAACCGCCCGGCCGTCATGTTGGATCGAGATCTGATGATTTTGACAGAAAAAACATTGGCTGGAACAGCCGCTGAAAAATACCGTTCCGGAACCTCGGGATCCCGTGAAGGAAGGCTCTTCTCCGAAATGCGGGCCGATGAATGCGACCGAGCAAATCGCGCTTTCTCCGCAGAATCCTAATTTCCCCTGCGTGCGGTCAACCTTGCAATCGCGAGGACATAATTGACAGTTCTTATAAGGAGTTGTATCCATAATCCTAGTTTAAACCCGAATTTCGAAACAAATCGAATTTATGAAAACTCTAAACAACAAACTCTAAATTCTAAATAAACCCTAAAACCAAAAAAGTTTTTTGAGATTTGAGTTTATTTAGAGTTTAGAGATTAGGATTTTGGGTTTTTACTGAACTAATGTCTTAAATGCATCAGGAAGGAACCTGAGAATATCGCCGGCTGTCATACTCACTTGCCCGATCTTCTTTGCCGCAATATCTCCAGCCAGTCCATGAACATGGGCCCCCAGACATGCCGCCTCAAAATGAGAAAGCCCCTGCCCTATAAGTGCCGCGATCACGCCAGTGAGAACATCTCCCGATCCTGCGGTCGCCATGCCGGAATTGCCGGTCGTGTTGATATGATAATCTCCCTCGGGAACAGCGATGACCGTACGATGTCCTTTGAGAACAATTACAACGCCATGATTTTGTGCTACATCCAACGCCCGTTTTTTTCTCAGCACATCCGAATCATCAAGTTTGCCGCCGAAAACACGCACAAACTCCCCCGGGTGCGGCGTGAGGATCGCACGACCGCGGCAAGCCTCCAGTACCTTGAGATGGCCTTTTAACGCATTGAGTCCATCCGCGTCGACTACGAGCGAAAGTTCTGTCGCTTGAAGAACCTTACGTATAAGTTTTTGGGTGGTGATATGCTGGGAAAGTCCGGGACCGATCGCAAACACGTTTTGCGTGGCACAAAACCGTTTGATCTCGGAAAAACCTTTTAGTGAAAGCGTTCCTTTATTTGTTGAGGGAAACGGCCGGATCATCAGTTCGGACTCGCGCTTGGCGATAACAAGATAGATGGCATCCGGAATCCCGATCGTCACAAGTCCCGCCCCAGACCGTAAGGCGGCCATGCTCGCCAGATGCGCCGCGCCCGTCATGCCACGGGAGCCCGCGAGAACGAAGACTCGCCCGAAGGTGCCCTTGTGGGCCGTCGCAGGACGTTTTAATTTTTTTGCGGTGGATTGAATATTCATGATTTTAGTAAGGCGTATGACGTACGGGATACGGAGTATTTGGCTTTGTTTTTACGCCGTACTCCGCACTCCTTACTTCGTACTAATAATTTTCTTCATCTCCTGCACCGCTTTGGCCAGCCCTACGAACATGGCGCGGCTCACAATAGAGTGGCCAATATTGAATTCGGTGATCTCCGGCATCGCAAGCAACGGAAAGACATTCTCATAATTGAGACCGTGTCCGGCATGAACATGGAGCCCGCATTCCCGGCCCAACCGCGCGGCCTCACGAACGCGAAAAAGCTCCCCTTCTTTTTTCTTTCCCACGGCATTCGCATAAGAACCCGTATGGATCTCAATCGCATACGCGCCAAGCCTGGCGGCTTCCCGCACTTGATTTTCAACCGGATCGATAAAAAGGCTGACTTCAACTTTCTTCGCCAAAAGAGCGTCGACCGTCCGGATCAAAGAGTCTCTTTTCGAAAAAAGATCCAGACCGCCTTCCGTCGTCAGTTCTTTCCGTTTTTCGGGAACGAGGCATGCCTTTGGAGGACGGACCTTGAGCGCGAGTTTGAGGATCTCGGGTGAGACGGACATCTCGAGATTGAGAGGGATGTAGATTTTTTCCATAAGCTCGAAAACGTCCACGTCCTGGATATGACGACGATCCTCGCGCAGATGGACCGTAATGCTGTCCGCCCCGCCTTGCTCCGCCTCGAGCGCCGCTTCCAGAACCGATGGTTCGTTGCCGCCGCGCGCCTGTCGAAGCGTTGCGACATGATCGATATTGACGCCAAGTTTTTTTGAAAACATGCGGGCGACCATTAGTGGATCACTTGGTAAGAGACCGGATCGCGGCTTTGATTTTAATCGGCACTTTATTCTTTAAGCTCACGTTCTCAGGTAAAACGACTTGAAGCAACAGTTCATAATCCCCTTTCTTCAGGTCCGCGAGGTCCACGTAAGCCAATAGGGTCTCGGGAGCGAGCTTTTCGAGGTAAAGTTTAGACCCCTTAAGCACAAGGGTCACCTTATCCGGATTGAGATCCACCACGCCGCTTGCTGCGGGCGATCTCAAAATGCGAACCAAAACGTCCTTGAACTCCTTTTCGCCGAATTCTTCGCGGATGGGAATATAAACGTTCACGAGTGATTCGCTCATGGACTTTACGCCGGACGGCAACTTCACCTGAACGGTGCGATAAAAAGAACGGATACGGCCGACCAGATCGATCGGTTCGGTTTTCGCGGATTTCATTTTCTCCAGAACCCCTTTAGGACCCTGCGTAAGAATGGCGTTCGGGTCCATGCGCAAATCCTCCGCAAGAAGTTTGTAACCGACCGCGGGTTCCCCCACGAAATCCGGCTGGATCTCGAGTTTCTGGACGATCAGCTCGTCCAGCTTCACGGTCACGGTCTCAGGCACGATCTTCACGACGCGGATCTGAAAGCTCGGCAAACTGATCTCGGCCGGCTCAAGACGGAAAGAATACTCTCCCGCCGTTTTGATCTCCGGACCGATCTTGTGCACGGCCTGAATATCCTGGCTTGCAAGATTTACGATCAGCACGCGCGGCGCGGACAAAGTAACCTGCACGACTTTTGTGGAGATCTCAGAGACCGTCATTTGCTTACTGCTCATTTGGATCTTGAGCGGGATAACGCGCGTCACTTCAATATTCTCTTCGCCGACCGCGTAATACCACGTCCCGATCGCGAGAACGAGCGAAATGACCTTCAGTCCCCAGTTACGGCTTATCCATTGCATCATGGCAAAGAGGTCTTTCCGTGGAATTGGAAAAGTTTTTTATTTTTTTCGATGAAATCAACAAAAACGTTTTTGTTTTCCGCCGGCTTGAAAAGCCCCTCGAGAATCCGCTTCAGATCTTCAAGATCGAGCGCCTTCGTTAATTTTCCGAAAACCGATACCGAGATATTCCCGGTTTCCTCCGAAACCACGATGCAAACCGCATCATTTTCTTCTGTAAGTCCTATCGCAGCCCGATGGCGCGTGCCCACCGACGGCGGAAGGTCCGTCATTTGCGTGAGAGGAAAAAGCGAACCGCAGGATGCGATCCGATCTCCCGTAATAATGGCAGCCCCATCATGCGTGGGGGTGTGCGGGTCAAAAAGGCTGAGAAGAAGTTCCGCGCTCACTTTCGCGTCGATCATCATGCCGCTCTCAATGTAGTTTTTGAGGCCCACATCCCGCTCAAGCGCGATCAAAGCGCCGGTCCGGTGGCGCGCCATGTGGTCGCAGGCGCGGACCACCTCATCGATTGCCCCGCCTTTACTCAAGAATCCGTTCGACATCGTGGTCCCGATACGCGCCAGCACGCGCCGCATCTCCGGCTGAAAAATGATGAGAAAAGCCACGACCCCCACGGCGAAAACTTTGGAGAGAACCCAGATGATGCTGTTAAGCTCGAAGAATTTTGCGACAAGAAAAATGACAACAAGGATGACGAGCCCCAAAAGAACCTGCATGGCGCGCGTGCCCTGGAAAAACCGGATCACCGAATAGATCAGCACCCAGATGAAGAGGACCTCGATCAGGGGTCTCCAAAACGAAATCAGAAGTTCGAACATGTCATTTTTTTCCGAAAAGCGTGAAGGCGAGCGTAAGGATCAGGCTCAACAAAATGCAGGTCGTGATGGGTAAATAAAAAGCAAAACTGCCTCTCCTGAGGAAGATATCGCCCGGAAGTTTCCCAAGCATTGGTACTTTCGAAAAAACAGTCGCAAAAATACCCATACAAACCAGGATCACACCAAAGAAAATCAATGTTTTTGCGAGGTCACTCATGCTGGTTCCTTTCAAAACTTTCTGTAATATAACACAGCAAGGATGCACCTTCAAAGAACTCTATGGGATGTTCTCTAAAAAAGCTGCTGGCCGAGAGCGGGAGGTTTGACACCGAAATGCAGGTAGGTGAGCTCGGTGATCACACGGCCGGCGGAAGTGCGCTTCATAAAACCGCGCTGAATAAGGTAGGGTTCATAGATTTCTTCGAGAGTTTCGGCGTCTTCACCGACCCCGACGGCGAGGCTGTTGACGCCCACCGGCCCGCCTTTACATTCCTTGAGAATATATTGCAGGATCCTTTTATCCATGGGATCGAGGCCTTCGCTGTCCACGCCGAGCATTTTGAGGCCCTTGTCCGCAACCTCAGCCGTGATCTTGCCGTCGGCTTTCACTTGCGCGTAATCCCGGACGCGGCGCAGAAGACGGTTCGCGATACGCGGCGTGCCGCGCGCGCGGCCCGAGATCTCCTGCGCGCCTTTTTCATCGATCCCGATCTCTAATATTTTCGCCGAACGCTTCACGATCGTGGTGAGATCTTCATTTTCATAATAATTCAGCCGCTCAATGATCCCGAACCGGGAACGAAGCGGCGCGGTGAGAAGCCCGCTCCGCGTGGTGGCACCGATAAGCGTAAAACGTGGAAGCTGCATCTTGACCGAACGCGCATGCGGCCCTTTATCGATCATGAGCTCAATCGAATAATCTTCCATCGCGGAATAAAGGTATGCCTCCACCACATGCGGGATGCGGTGAATCTCATCGATAAAAAGCACGTCCCCTTTTTCGAGGTTCGTGAGAATGCCGGCCAAGTCCCCTGCCCGTTCGAGCACCGGACCGGATATCTGATGAATCTTGGCGCTCATGCGGTTGGCAATGATATTGGCGAGTGTGGTCTTCCCGAGACCCGGAGGCCCGAAAAGCAGGATATGATCGAGCGATTCCTTACGACCTAGCGCGGCTTCGATAGAAACCTTGAGGTTCTCCTTGACCTCGGTCTGGCCGATGAACTCCTCGAGCGTCGACGGACGGAGCGTGACCTCAATCTCGATCTCTTCCGGCTTGAATTCTTCGTCGATCAATCTGTCGTCTGGCATTTTAAGTCTCTAGTCTGTTCAAACGTGTTTAAGCGCCGCGCGGATGATCTCTTCCACCGATGGTTTTTTGCCGAGCAACGCCTTCAGTGTTTTCTGGACAGCATCCTTCGCCTTCTGTTTAGTATAACCCAACGACACAAGCGCCGAGACCGAATCCTCGACCATCTGGTCGGAAACGCTCGCGTCATGAATGAGTTCTTTGCCGGCTGAAATCTCGGCTTTACCGATCTTGTCCTTGAGTTCAATGATCACACGCTCGGCGGTCTTCTGCCCGATCCCGGAAATGGCGGTCAGCACAGGAACATTTTTTTCCTGAATGGCATGCTTGAGCTCCGGAAGCGTCACGCCTGAAAGAAGTGTAATCGCGAGCTTGGGACCAATGCCGGAGATCGAGATCAAAAGGCGGAACGCCTCGCGCTCTTCCTCCGTCGCAAAACCGTAAAGAAGCTGCGCGTCCTCACGCACTACAAAATGCGTGAAGAGCTTTACGGCCTCGCCCAGATTCGGAAGGCTCGAGAACGTGGAAAGCGACACGCGCACCTCGTAGCCGATCCCGTTCACATCCAGGATCACCGCCACCGGCGTCTTCTCCGATATTTTTCCGTTCAAGTAGTGATACATCATGACACCGTTTATTCTTTCGGCAGATCGCGAAAGACCCGCGCCAATTCTTTTTTGCTCATCTTCCCTTCCGCAACAGATAACATGATTTCAACGAAGCGCTCCTTCGGATTATAGAAATCGACTCCGTTGGTTTCAAGAAAAATCATCGCCGACACAAATGCCGTTCTCTTATTTCCGTCAAGAAACGGATGGTTTTTGCAAATGTGGAAAGCATAAGCAGCTGCCATGTCGAAAATATCTTCATGAAGCCACTGCCCGCTAAAACTCGCCTCGGGTTGCGCCAACGCGGAATGAAGCAACGCCATATCCCGGATCCCATCGGTACCTCCATAAAGCCCAATCTGATTTAC
>CAYMER010000231.1:0-4499 GCA_964389345.1 uncultured bacterium
ATCTACGAAGGCGCCCAAAAGTCTGTGGTGAAGGCCTATTGGGATATCGGAAAACAGCTAGTCGTGGTGGAACAGGAGGGCGCGGTTCGGGCGGCTTACGGTGCCGATCTGATCGACAAGCTTTCCGGAGAGCTTACCTTGAAACACGGCCCGGGCCTTTCGGAATCGAATCTCCGCCGGATGAGGCAATTCTATCTGCATTTTCCCGATCTCGATCTGACGAACGGATTGACCTGGTCTCAATACGTCGAGATCCTTCCTCTTGAAGACAAGGCCGCGCGGGAGCGCATCCTCCAGCAGGTCCTCCGCGAAAATCTCAGCACCCGCAAGATCCGTCAGCTGGTCCAGAGAGAATACGCCCGCCTCAGGCATTCCGGAAACGGGGGCGCTCCGGGACTTCTCACGCCGGTCCGCGGAAAGGCCGGGCTTTATGAGATCGCGTTGATCGCAGGCGAGCTTTACCTGGACGTTGGGTTCAGGAATTACAGGAGGCTCACACCGCAAGAGGCTTCGATTTTTAAAGAAGGCGCTATCGTCGAATGCGGCGAG
The DNA here is from genome assembly GCA_964389345.1 of uncultured bacterium. Classification (GTDB taxonomy): domain Bacteria; phylum Omnitrophota; class Omnitrophia; order Omnitrophales; family Aquincolibacteriaceae; genus Aquincolibacterium. Next base: position 550 of record CAYMER010000231.1, read on the forward strand.
GACGGGAATTTGAGGGAGGTTCCGGATGCCGCAGGGAACGACCTGCATACCTATGAAGCGAGACTGGACAGCGTCTGTGACGGTGATACGCAGTGGTATTTTATCTTTACGGGGAACCCTCCTGAGAGCCTGTCCGGTTATCAAGCTTTTAGGGACGGTTCTCTTTCGGGAGAACCGTCCCCGACTGATATCCGGATAGGCTCTAAAGGATGGCAAGCAGGCGAGGAAAGATTTCAGATGAAAAATGACAAGCTCCGGCTCCGGGGGATCGATTGTCCGGAACTTGGGGTCCCTGAGGGAGAAGCGGCCAAGAGGTTTGTGGAGGAACTTTTCAGCCGCGCGATCAAGGTGACGGTGACCACCACGAAGCCCGATAAATACGACCGTTACCTCTCGGACGTTTTTCTTCAGATGGCGGACGGGCGCGAGCTTTTCCTCAACAACGAACTTCTCGTGGCGGGCCACGCGAGTCTTTACGAGGTTTCCGGGCCCGTTGATTGGGGGGAGTGAAACGGCAGACTGCAGACCACAGACGACAGACTAGAGACAAGAAGCAAGAGACAAGAATCAAGAGACGAGAGGCGGGGAACGGGGAACGGACTTAGTACATGGTACATAGTAGGTGGCAGGGCGATAAAGCGTGCAGTGCTTGCCTGCTGGTAGGCAGGTATATCGCATGTCATATGTCGCATGTCGATGGTCGTTGGCCGTTTGGTAACGGGTAACGGGACGCCTGAGACGATGGGCTTGACAGATAGGTAGTTTATGATATAGTTTTCAGTATATGAGCCGAAACTATATATCCCAGATACGAGAGATCCTGAGCTCCAAGGCTTACACTCAAGCCACGCTCGCGGAGCGGCTTGGCGTGAGTTTTGCCGCTCTGAACCGTTGGTTGAACGGCCGCGCCGAGCCGCACCCGAGGCGGCTTGAAACGATCGCTAAAGTCTACCGGCAGATCATCGGGTTTCCTTCTCTTTCCGATAAAGAGCTCGCGATGATCGACCACAAAGCGAAGGCTCTGCAACGAAGGGATCTCTGGAAGTTGATCACGAGGAGAGAGGATCTTCTGAAGGAGCTTCTGGTGGAGCACACCTTCAACTCGACTTCTATCGAGGGGACGACCCTGACTCAAAAGGAGACCGAGGTCGTGATCCTGGAAAAAGGACTGATCCCGGATAAGTCCCTTCAAGAACATCTTGAGGTCACGAATCATGCGGCGGTTTTGAGGAGCGTTCTTCAAAAAAGTTTTCGTGAACCCCTAACCGAGGTGCTCCTCAAGGCCATGCATCGGAACCTCCTTCAGGGTGTCCGCGAGGACGCGGGTTCGTATTCAAAATATCCGCGGGTGATCCGAGGGCTTGATATCGAATTGACTCATCCGAAGGACATCCCGGAGGAAACAGGGCATTTGCTTCGGGGGTGGAACCGATCGCCCCGGAAAACAGTACGGGAGATCGCTGTTTTCCACGCGCAATTCGAATTGATCCATCCTTTTGGCGATGGAAATGGCAGGATCGGCCGCTTACTGATGGTTCTGCAATGTCTGGAACGGGGGTATCCGCCGGCCGTCATCGAAAATGCCAGGAAGGCGGAATATTATGAAGTCCTGGAATATGCTCAAAAAAAATCAGAAGGTCCGTTCACGGTTTTCCTGGTCGAGGAAATGGAGAGAACTGCCCGAATCATCCGGAGGTATGTGTAACCATCCGATGCGGACTTATGACGATGGATCAACGTGCTTGGTACATGGTATGTCGTAGGTAGTAGGTCGCTGGTCGTAGGTCGTAACGTTGGTCGTAGGACGCACAGCGTTGACTATTAACAAATAAAATATTGACAAAAAGAAATAGCGCGTTATAGTCTTTTAGTAGCAGTTTTTCGGGGTTTTGTGCTAAGACCTATCCGGTTGTCAGGCTTTCAGGGACGGTTCTCTTTCGGGAGAACCGTCCCTGACTGATATCAAGATAGGCGCTAAGGCGGCACGCCCCGGCTATTCAAAGTAAGATCACCAAAGGTTGGAGTGTAATTTTATGAAAAAATCGCAGTCACTGATCCTTTTTCACCAAAATACCGTCCGACGCCATTGGGATGGAAATAAGGAGCTTTGGTATTTTTCAGTCGTCGATGTGGTGCAAGCATTGACCGAGCAGCTCAACTTCCAAACTGCTCGAAAATATTGGAACAAGCTCAAAGAAAGGCTTAAGGGCGAGGGGAGTGAGTCGGTGACAAATTGTCACCGACTGAAAATGCAGGCCGCCGACGGTAAGTTTTACATGACCGATGCCGCTGATACCGAGACGCTTCTGCGTCTTATCCAGTCCATCCCTTCGCCCAAAGCAGAACCTTTCAAGCTATGGCTGGCCAAGGTCGGCTACGAGCGCATCGAAGAGACCGAAGATCCTGAGCTTGCGATGGAGCGAGCCATGAAAACCTATCTCAGAAAGGGGTATTCCAAAGCGTGGATCAATCAGCGGCTTAAGAGTATTGAAGTCCGCAAAGAGCTGACCGACGAATGGCAAGAACGGGGCATGAAAGAAGGCGCCGAATACGCGATATTGACCGATGAGATCACAAAGGTCTGGGCCGGACGAAGCGTCAAAGATTACAAGAAACTCAAAGATCTGAAAAAGCAGAACCTGCGTGACAACATGACCAACCTTGAGCTCGTGCTCAATATGCTCGCCGAAGCGTCCACTGCTGAGATCTCAAGAAAGAAAAAACCGGCAGGCCTTCCGGCCAATCAGCAAATCGCCCGGGAAGGCGGCCACGTCGCTGGAAAAGCCCGCGCGGAGATCGAAAAACAAACCGGGGAAAGTGTAATCACTGGCCGGCGCCCTCAAGCACTTCCGCGAAGCAAGAAGCGGCCGCGCCTCCGCGAGTCGCGGAAGGTGTACGGCAAATAGACGTGCGAAGGACCAGCTCCTGGGACATTTCACTTGTTTATTGAACCCCCTCACCTGGCCTCTCCCGCGGGGAGAGGGAAGCGCGGGACGATAGATTAGGGACAGGATGACGAAAGAGTGCGAGTAGCTAGGAGCATTCGGGTTGTGAACCGCTTCTTTTTTTGGTATTGTTCTCAGGCTCAATTTTTTCTTAATGCCGCATGACATTAAAATTTAGGGGGATGCGGTATTGTACCGTTTCCCCATATCATCGAATGTCAAACGGTGCTAACAGACTGATCGATAAAGAATCCTCATGAAAACAAACGCCTTAAGTGTCATCATCGTCAACTGGAACGGCGAGCGGTTCCTGGAACGATGTCTAGCGGCGTTGATGGCTCAGACGGTCAAGCCACACGAGATTATTTTGGTCGACAATGCGAGCTCAGACGGGTCGCTTGAGATTGCGCGGCGTTTTCCGTTCGTGAGGCTCATCGCGCTCGATCAAAACACCGGTTTTGCGCGGGCCAACAATCTGGCAATTGAGGCGGCGTCCCAAGAGTCGGAGTGGATCGCGCTCATCAATCCCGATGCGTTCGTCGAACCCAGTTGGCTCGAAGAGTTGCTTGCTTCCGCAGAGCGTCATCCTATGTTCTCTGCGTTTGGCAGTAAGTTGATCTGTGCAGATAATCCCTTGTTGCTGGACGGGGCCGGGGATGCTTATCATATGAGCGGCAGGGCCTGGCGGATGGGACATGGCGCATCCGTGCCGGTTTCTGCGGAACATGAGCGCGAGATATTCTCGCCATGCGCCGCTGCGGCATTCTACCGGCGCAGTGCTTTACGCGAAGTGGGCGGATTTGACGAAGATTATTTTTGCTATGCGGAGGATGTGGATCTCGGTTTTCGTCTACGGCTGGCAGGACATCGTTGCCTTTATGTGCCGCAGTCGGTGGCGCAACATGCCGGTTCGGGCACCTCAGGCGGACATCACAGTGATTTTGCCCTCTATCATGGGCATCGCAATCTGGTATGGACTTTTGTGAAGGATATGCCGGGGATCTT
>CAYMER010000232.1:0-2565 GCA_964389345.1 uncultured bacterium
AGGACCCCCACCGCGATCTTCACCCAAAGAAAAAATCGGGCACTTTTTTTTACGGAAGAAATCGCAGAAGGAACCTCGAGGATGGGGGGGGCCTTTTTCGGCTCTTTCTGATCGTGGATCTTCTTCAAATAATCATAAACAATGCTCATCGGATCTCTTCCATCGCCGCGATAAAGATCTCAGGACCCAGGACCTTTTCTTTTTTGACAAATCCAAGCAGCATCGCCCGGTCACAAAGAAGGTTCACAAGCCTCGGGATCCCCTTCGAGAATTCATGGATCATCCGGTATCCTTCGGCGGGGATCGAAACCCCCGTGACTCCCGAATGTTCGATCCGGAAATCCACATAAGCTTTGACGTCGGAGGCTTCCAGCGGACGCAGATCATATTTGATCACGATCCTCTGGTAGATTTGCCTGAGATCAAAACGCTGAAGACTGGCTTTAAGCTCCGGCTGTCCCACAAGAACGATCTGCAAAAGTTTCCCGTGCTTCGTCTCAAGATTGGAAAGAAGCCGGATCTGCTCCAGCTGCCGAGCCCTGAGGTTCTGTGCTTCATCGATGATCAAGACCGCATTTCCCTGGTTCAGGCTGAGATCGATCAGGAAAGCGTCCAACTTCTTCACGATGTCCAGGCGCGTCTTTTTCTCAGGCTCAAGGCCAAAATCCTCGACGATTGCCTGCAGGAGCTGGATATCACTGAAATACGGGCTCATAATGAACGAGGTTCGCACTGACTGAGGTAAAAGCTCCAAAAGCGCCTTACAAAGCGTCGTCTTCCCCGTCCCCACTTCCCCGGTGATCAGGATGAGCCCCTTGCGTTCTTCGATGCCGTACATCAGCGAGGCAAGCGCCTCCCGGTGAGACGTACTTTCGAAGAAAAGCTCGGCATCGGTGGTGATATTAAAGGGCTGGGTTTTAAATCCGTAGAATTCCTGAAGCGCCGTCATATGCCCTTTGTCAATAAATCGATCTTCGTCCGGTCCACAACATCCGCCGGGATCACGGTGGAAGGCCGCACGATTTTCACCGTTAAAAAGATCAAAAGATCGGTCTTCTGCCCATTCTTGGTATCCCGGTCAAAGAGTTTCCCCAAAAGCGGGATATTGCTCAGGAAAGGAACTCCCATAACTTCTTTATCTTTCGCGTCACTTAAGAGTCCCCCCATCACCACGGTATCCCCGTCATCGATCACCATCTGAGTCTCCGCTTCCCGGGTATCAATGATCGGATACTCCGCGATCGCCTGAGGAGTAACGCCCGGGGTCGACACTGTAGAAGAGCCGTAGACCTTCACCGAACCGTTTTGATTGGAAACGGTGGGATGGACGACCAGATTGACCTTGTCTTCGTTATCCCCGCAGATCTGCGGCACCACTTTAAGCTGGATCCCGATATTCTGATAATAATTGAGCGAACCACCCACCGTATTGTTGACATTAGTGCTCGACGTGGTATCAACGATCGGAAATTGCTCCCCAACCAAAATCGTGGCTTCACGGCCATCCATGGTAAGGATCGTCGGCGTGGACAACGTATTGGTGTTTTCATCTTCCTGAATCGCATGCAATTTCACACTGAAATCCGTACCGGCCGTTTTCAGAACATCAAATTTCAACCCTGAAGCAGCCGTGGTCAACGCAGTCCCTTCGATGGGCTTGAAAGCGTTGGGCGCAATAAAACGGTTGGCAATATCTAAATTGGGACTTTCCTTATTCAAATCCGTTTTGACATCAAACTCGAGACCGAGATCAAAAAACGTGTCCTGAGTGACTTCCAGAAGAACAGCCCGGATCAGAACCTGCTTGGGAGCAACATCCACCTCCTCGATAAGCTTCGTGATCTGGCGTACCACGGTCGGCGTGTCGGACACGGCGAGAATCTTGGTCCGTGTCATTTTCACCGTATTTGTCGGCGCTGAGGGTTGAGTGTAGCCACTGCCTCCCGAATTTGCGTCCGGCGCATTTGTCATCCCACTCGTCGTCGCGGAAAATCCCCAGCCTTGTTTATTCACGGCATCCAAAACAGCAACTTTCCCTTTTTCGGAAAGAAAGGGCTGGATCATTTTCGCGACATCCGCGGCCTCGATATGTTTGAGCTTGAACGCCTCGATCTTCATACCGCCGGAGGCGAAAATCGCGTCATCCTCTTTTTTCTGGTCTTCCCCGATCTTCGCGAGAGTGGAGACCGTGAGGATATTCCCGTCCTGGGTGTAACCGAGATCGTACATCTTGAGAATAACCTTGAAGGCGGTTTTCCAATCCACATTTTCGAGGTCGACCGTCACGAGCCCAAACACCTCGGGCGTCGTAACGATCGTGATCTTTTTTCCCTCCAGACTCGCCTTTTTCTCAATAGCCTTAAGCACCGTCGAGATCTCGGTATCCTTGAACTTCAAACTGCTTAAGCCGGAATCCGCAGCCAAAGACAGGGATACCGATACCACCATAAAGACAGCTAAAAAAAATCCTGTTTTAAACCTCAGGAATCCTCCCTGCCTCATTACCCGTTTACTGTGAATGGGTTGTCATCCCCGAATGCCTTTATCGGGGATCCACGTTTTCTG
>CAYMER010000233.1:0-6269 GCA_964389345.1 uncultured bacterium
AGCGTCAGATGTGTATAAGAGACAGTGCGAAGTGAGCGTAAATTCATATAATTATGAAGCTTATGCCAAAAACACTCTTCGGAAAAATATGGGATTCGCACATTGTGAAGACGTTCCCGGACCAAACGGCGCTTCTCTATATTGACCGCCAGCTGGTCCACGAAGTGACGAGCGCGCAAGCCTTCGAGGGGCTCCGTCTCTCGGGCCGGAAGGTCCGCCATCCCGAGCTCACGTTTGCCACAATGGATCACAACGTGCCCACCGACCGTGACCGCTTCAATATCAAAGATCTTATCGCCAAGGCGTCCCTCGAGGCGCTTGACAGGAACTGCAAAGAATTCGGCGTCACACTTTATGATCTTCATAGTGACAAGCAAGGCGTCATTCACATCATCGGGCCCGAGCTCGGGATCACGTTGCCCGGGACGACGATCGTTTGCGGGGATTCTCACACGGCGACGCACGGAGCGTTTGGTGCGCTCGCGTTCGGGATCGGGACCTCCGAAGTGGAGCATGTGCTTGCGACACAGTGTCTTCTTCAGAGAAAACCAAAAACTTTCAAAGTGGAATTTACAGGCCAGATCAAGGAACCCGTGTCCGCGAAAGATATGATTCTTAAACTGATCGGGATGATCGGGACTGCAGGCGCAACGGGTTGCGTGATCGAATATTGCGGCGAAGCAATACGCGCCCTTTCTATGGAAGCGCGTATGACGATTTGTAACATGACGATCGAGGCCGGAGCCCGCGCGGGCATGATCGCGCCGGATGAAGTAACGTTCCGGTATGTCGCCGAAGGGAACCGTCCGTATGCGCCGAAGGGGAAGGAGTTGGAAAAAGCAGTAGCTTATTGGAAAACTCTTTTCTCTGATCCAGGGGCAAAATTTGACAAAGAGCTCACGATCGATGCGTCCAAGATCGCGCCGCAAGTGACCTGGGGGACAAGCCCCGGCATGGTTGTAGACGTGGACGGGCGCGTGCCGGAACCAGATAAAGTTCAAGGATATAGCAAAGCGGATGTCGAGCAGGCCTTGAAATATATGGGATTGAAATCCGGCATGCCGATCACGGATATCAGGATCGACACGGTTTTCATCGGAAGCTGCACGAACGGCCGCATCGAGGATTTGCGCGCCGCGGCGAAATATCTCAAGGGCCGGAAGATTGCGAAGACCGTCCGCGTGCTGGTCGTGCCCGGTTCTCAATGGGTCAAAAAACAAGCCGAAGCCGAAGGGCTCGATAAGATCTTTCTGGCCTCAGGGTGCGAATGGCGCGACGCCGGATGCAGTATGTGCCTTGCCATGAACCCGGACCAGCTCAAACCCCAGGAACGCTCGGCGTCGACTTCCAACCGTAATTTCGAAGGGCGTCAGGGTAAGGACGGCCGGACGCATCTGGTGGGCGCCGAAATGGCCGCTGCTGCGGCGATCGCCGGACACTTTGTCGATATCAGGAAATGGTCGGAGGTCCTCGGATGAAAGCCTTTGAGAACTTTAGAGGAGTGGTCCTTCCGCTGGATCGCGCGAATGTCGATACCGACGCGATCATTCCGAAACAATTCCTGAAATCCATCGCACGCACCGGGTTCGGGGAAGCGCTCTTCTACGATTGGCGTTATCTTCCGGGAGAAAAAAACAATCCGGGATTTATCCTGAACCGGGAAGAGTATCAGGGCGCGACGATCCTGGTTGCTCGCAACAATTTTGGATGCGGCTCCAGCCGTGAGCATGCTGTGTGGGCGATCTGTCAGTATGGGTTTCGGGTGGTCATTGCCCCATGGTCTGGAGAGGGGAAGAGTCGCATTCCGGGATTCGCGGATATTTTTAAGAATAATAGCGTGAAGAACGGTCTTTTGACCCTCGAGCTTCCCGAATCAGAGGTTGAGCAAATCTTCCGGGCGACTCAGAAAGCTCCGGGTTTGGAAGTGACCATTCATTTGGGGGACCAGACCGTGACCCTGCATGTTCCCCAAGAGATCTCGTTCCATTTCGAGATCGATCCGTCGGTTAAAGAGCGGTTTCTCCTAGGGCTCGATGATATCGGCATTACCCTCAAGGAAGGAAAAGCCATCCGTGAGTTCGAATCCAGACACAACACGCAACTCGTTCGAACGTAACTCAACCCGTCTTGTCGTCTCCCGGCAGATCTTGGGTTCCTATCAGTTACTTTTTTATTAAGAAAAACGTTTAGTAAGCCGAGAATACAATGTAATATATCAGACTAGATCTCATGAGAGCTCTGTCTGAGCGTACAGCTGGGTAGAATTTTTATTGAAATTCAGTGCCGTGTCTGCCTTCCTTAACGATAAATGAGGGCAAGTGCGGAACCTTTCACTGCGAGAGAGCTGACCCCATGCAAAAACTCGGTGATCCAAAGATCAAGATCATCCATCGGAGTGGTCTGAATGTCTCCGGTCCGGTGGCTCCCAAGAGAGGGTTAACTTTTTTCGGTCTTTTTACTTCTCCGGGAAATGAAACCCGTGGAAAAAACACCGCAACCGTCTTAAAAGGGCCTGTTCTCAAAAGCCCTCCCCTGAATGTTCCACGAGCCGATCTCACAGCCGTTAAAAACTGGGTCGGCATGGAAGAAAAGATTGTCCACGATTATAAAGAGCAAAAAACAGCTCAGCCCACGAGTACCGTTCCTTTGCCTAAAATTCCGGCGAAGCAACCCTTGCCCGCTTTTGAAACTTTCAGCATGCAAACGGCAGTTTCTTTTTCTCCCAAAGCGTCCAAACTCAAGGATCCTCTTCGCGGTTCTGGAAAAACTTTCTCAGGAACGGGAAGATTCTTGCTGGTGTTGGGGTGGCTTGCGGCGGGAGCCCTTGTGCTTTTGTATGTTCAAAAGACTTCTTTGAATCAGGAGGTTTTGCAGAGGTTCGCGCAGCTTCAAAGTGAGAAAGGACAACTGGAAAAGTCTTATGCGGAGCTTAAAAATGCTTCGAAGAATCAGAGCGCAGAAATGAAATGGCTGGATAGCCAGCTTCATGGCATGGCCTTGGAATTGAAAGCGGCCAAAGCCGATAAGGTTGCTTACGGACAAGATCTTGAAAAAACATATCGTGAGGAACGCATGCGGATCACTGTTCGCTACGAATCGGAACTTGCTGCCTTACGAGGCACGGTCGAGGTTCAGAATGCTATCGTGAACGCCCTTAAGGCTCAGGGTCAGGCCTTTGAAAAGATTATCGATCAAGCGGGTATGTCTGCCCTTTCAGGTGCTGCCGCCGGACTTTCACGAGAACCTTTTTCCCAGGGCGGGACTTCCGCGCTCCAAGGGGAGGTCATCTCAGTCAATGGGCGGCAAGGTTTTGTTGTAATCAATATGGGTGCCGCTCAAGGGGCCCGTTCCGGGCGCTGGATTACGATCTTCCGGGGTAGTATCGGGCTGGCGGGCGGGCGAATTGACCGAGTTTATCCTACTTCGTCCGTCGTGGTGTTTCGCAACGCTGGCATGTTGCAGGCGATTCAAGAAGGCGATGGCGTTTCTTTTTCTTAACGCCCAAGTCATTTTTAAATTTTTTAAGGGTTGACTTGGACAGCGCTGACTTCCAATAGAAAATTAATGGGAGCCAGGCGGAACTTTAATCCCAGGGGAATTATGTCAAAAGGCGTTGGCGTTTATATCGGTCGCAATGAAGTGATCGCGGTTTCCGCGATCCGTACGCCGACCGGGCCTCAGATCGTATCCTTCGTGATTGAGCCCCTCAATCCTGAAGGCCCGCAAGAACCCGTCGTTGGCAAAGAAGCTCACAGGATCAAAAGAACAAGTCCGGAAGCGCGGGCCATTCTCAAGGCTCTTGAAAAGATCAAAGAACCCGGGGCTTTCGTGAATGTGGCTGTCAGTCCTTTGCAGGTCGTGACGCGGCACTTCATCATGCCGGTGGTTCCAAAAAAAGATGAGCCCGGGGCGGTCCGTCATGAAGCCAGCCGCTACGTTCCATTCAAGATCTCCGATTCGGCGCTGGATTATCATGCGCATCAGACCCACAAAAACGTTCTCTCGATCACGGCTACGGCGATCCGTGGCGAAATCCTTGAGGGGTATTTAGGAGATTTGCGTTCGGCATCCGCAAAAGTACTTGTGGTGGAGCCGGTCTATAATGCCGTTGGCCGCGCGTTCTCGGCTTTAAATATGGTCGGAAAGACCAAGACCCTTGGATTTGTGGTTCTCCAATCTGATGGAAACGTGAACGTGACGCTTGCTTCCAAGGGGATCGCATATCTTTCCCGTGATTTTCTTTTAAGTGGAAAAATGGAAGAGGATAAGGTGCGATTTCATGACGAACTTAAAGCCTCGATGGATTATTTCTACAAGCTGACCGGGGGAGAGGCGATCGGACAGATTTTTTTATCCGGAGTCGGAGATCTCAAGATTTGGGTCGAGCATTTGGAGCACGCATTCAATTACACGATCCGTTTTGACGTCGCGAACTTACCCAATGCGAAGAACCTGCCACCGGAGATGCTTCAAGCGGTGTTAGTGGCTTTTGGATTGGCACTCCGGCCTCTGGGGTATCGCTCCCCACTGGGGGATATCCAGCTGTTACCCAAAAAAGAACGCAGGTCCGATCTCCCACAGCTTCTGAAATTCCTGGGGCTTGAATGTCTTTTGATCTTAATTCTTTTTGCCCTCGTCCGTTTTGTCGTCTTTCAACCGCATCTGATGCGTTTGGAGGGTCAAAATAACGCGATCTTGGGTCCTACGGATCAGGAGTTTCCCGCGTTCGTTTCTCGTTCTAACGAAGATCTGATGGCCGAGAAAGAAAAGATGAACGAGAGAACGGAACAGTTGGACGGATTTTTCAGCGATAAATCTTTGACCTCTGCCCTTATGATGTCTTTGGGACAAGGGTTGCCTCAATCGATTTCCCTTGATTACGTCTCGCTCGAAGATGCGACCGGAAAAGGAAAATTAAAAAGCGGACAAAGAAGAAAACGTTTGAATGTGAGGGGAATCTGTTCTCTTGGAAATGCCGAAAAAGAAACAGAGACTGTCAGCGCTTGGGTGAAATCACTTAGCGGAAGAGCCATCATGATAGGCTCTTTTGCAGAGATCAAGCTTGAAGAGATCAAACGAGAAAAGTTTCGGAACCGGGATATTACACGTTTCCGGATTCTTGGGGAGTGAGGAGGGTTAGTATATGGTGACCATGAGGATCTATGAACAGCACAAAGAATGGGCCATCAAGGCTGCGGCCGGAATCGCGATGTGCATACTTTGCTATGCGACCCTGATCCAGCCTATTTTTCGGGACATTGTGATCTTGCGTCGAAACATTATGGATTCTCAAAAGCGCAGTGAACTTTACCGGAAAGTCCAGGGTCTGAAAGAGAGCCTTGCCAGCAGAGAGAGCGTTTTGGCGACGATCACGGAGCGGTCTCAGCTTCTCGGAAAAATCTCAGATATTGCGGGCAAGACCCAAATTCACGTTGAGAAACTGACTCCTCGGACCGAGTCGGTCGGGAACTATATCAAGCTGAGGATGGAAATGGAAGGGCAAGGCTCTTTTTTTTCACTGGTAAAATTCCTGCAGGCGGTCGAGAAGATTAACGCAGCGATCAAAGTCGGGGATATTTCCCTTTTGGGGCAATCTTTTCCTAACTCCCAGGAAGGCGAATATTCTTTGCAGATCCAACTCATGTTTGAAACTTTTTTAAAACAAAAGGTCGGAAAAAGCAATGTTTAATATAAACCGGTTGTTTTTCGGATTTTTTCTGGCAGTGTTGTGGCCCTCAAGTCTCATGCTTTGTGCGGAAGAACCTTCGCCGGACGCCGTTTTTTCGGAGAACGTTGTTTCCTCAGTATCTGAAGCGGCGACTCCCGGAATCGACAGTGCAGTCCGAATGGCTCAGGAGGAAGTTCGCGATCCCTTCGCATTAGCTCCCGAAACCGGGGCTGTCACGATCGCTCCCGAGGCTAAGGCTGCTCCTGAGATCAAGGTGGAACTTCAGGGGATAGGGTTCGGAAGTCAGGACGCTTATGCTGTTATCGGGGGCGATGTTTTTTATAAAGGAGACGAGAAGAAGGGGATAAAATTGCTTGAGGTTCGCAGGCGAGAGGTCGATATTGTAGTGAACGGGGGAAAGGTTACGATCCCTTTGTTCCAGGGCCGGGATCTTCAAATGGCCAGGGAACGGGCGAAAAAAAAGGGCGCTATGGGAAATGCTTCTGTGGATCAGTCATCAGAAACGTCATCATCTTTATCAGAAAGGGAGCGACCGCCGGTATGAGAAAAACAAAACCGTTTTTCAACAAGATTGTTCTCG
>CAYMER010000234.1:0-5763 GCA_964389345.1 uncultured bacterium
GCGATGAAGTGATAAGTCCGTCCATCGGAGGTCGTCAATAGATCCGGCTGATCGATTCCATTCAGAAAAATGTAAGCCGTGACGTTCCCATCGGGCTCTTCCTTACGAACCATGTGAGAATTTGAATAAATGGATTTTGTGCCGTCGGTGTAAGTCCTCACATAATCCGTCATGGTCTGAGTCGTGGCGTTCCACCTCAAATCGGTCAGGACGCTGCCATCCGAAAGCGTGATCACTCCGAGTTTATTGTCCGTAACCTGAAACACAGTTCCGTCGCTCAGAGTAAGAGAACTGATATTTCCGCTGGCGTCAAAGACTTGCGAGGGAACGCCGTTTTGCGTTAATCCTACCGAAGAAAGCTCTCCTGATGAATTGAGTGTATTTTCAAAGAGTTTCAAATTGCCTGACGCGTCTCTCAGAGACTCAGGCAATTGATTATTCAGCGTAAGAATTTCTCCCTTTCCGGAAATAAACTTCGTCATTTTAAAATTCGCGTCATAATCGATCTCGGTCGAGATCTTGTCATTCAAGACGCTTTGAAGTGTCGGATATGAGGAAAGATTGGCAGCAATCTGCGAGAAAGGGGTCGCGGAAGTGCTTTCCGCCGTCATGACTGTGGATAAAATGGATTTATAGCCGGTAATCGTACCGAAAAGGCGCAATTCCGTGATTTGATATTGATAAACATTACCGTTTGCATCACGGTAACTGCTTAAAAGGCCGTCTTCATAACGGATATCTGAGCCATCCTTCATGAGTATCCGGGAAGGAATTTTTCCCTCATACAAACTTGTTGCGGAAGTGTCCATCGATAACACCGATAGAACTTTGTTCTGATCGTCTACCCGGTAGCTGAATCGGATCTTGCTTCCATCCGGCTCAATCACGGAATGAACGGTTCCCGTGCTGTTATAAAGAGTTTTTTCGCCCGTTGTGGTGATTTTAAGAACCGGTTTGGAATTTTGATAAAGAAGTTTATCGCCGTTAGAAAATTGAAGCACCCCGTCCGTAAGCGCACCGCTTGCGTCAAATTGAGGAAGAAAAAGTTGATAGACTCCCGGATTTTCGACAGAGACGACCGCGTTCCCGTCATATTTTATAACGAGTCCGTTTTGAGCCGTCACGCTGACAAGGCCCTCCGCAAGCGTCGGGAGAACGGGCATGTCAGGAACGGCCGGATCGGTTTGATCAAGCGTCACATCGAGTCTCGCGAAGGTGGAAGAATCCCCGGAGACTCGAACTAAAAGCGGATTCACGCCCGCAGAAAGCTGCCAGCGTTCCGACTGAGCTGTCCCATTGACCGTGTAAGTGAGAAGATAATCAGAATTTGAGACCGTCGAAGCCGATGAAAATTGAACCACCGCTTCCGGCATTAACTGGATAGAACGAGAAAAAATCGATCTGTTGCCCGCTTTGTCCACCACTTCCGCGCGAACCTCTTTTATTCCATTGCCCGGAGCAAGCGTTAACGACTTGGTCTCTGAGAAATTCTCGAAATTCGTCCACGTCACACCGCCGTCTACTGAAAAACGCATTTGTTCGATCCCGCTACCATTCACGCCGTCACTGGCAGACAGCTCAAGAGTCACGTTCGAGGATGTCGTAGATTCTGCCCCTCCATTGATCATCAAAGAACCATTGGGAGCCACCGTATCAACGGTCAGGGTTCTGGTAACAACGGTCTGATTTCCGGCAAGATCGGTTTCCGTGATCGAAAGCGTATTCAAACCTTCGAGCAACCCCGTGAATGTTTTTGTCTTGGCGACATTTTCCGAGGTGTAGCTAATAATGAGCGTTTTCGTATTGATCAGAGACGGCGTCGCGGCATTGACCACAACCGCCGGAGCGATCGTGTCGATTGTGATCGACTTCGAATAAACAGCACTTACTTTCCCTGCTTTGTCGTAATACTTTACGTACACCGTCTTCGTCCCGTCCCCAGTCGGAAAAGTGTAGGTTCTTGAGGACGCGTAGATTTCGGCCTTGGTCCAAATCACATTGTCGCTCGAAAAGCTCATCGTGTTGATCCCGCTCCCCGAATCAACACCCAAAAGATTCAGGGTCACGGTTCGTGAAGTAGAATAAGCGGCGCCTAAATTGATATCGATCAAACCCGTCGGCGCTGTAGTATCTAAAATGATCGACTTGGAATACACGGCGCTTACGTTTCCTGCCTTGTCGTAAAACTTCACATAGACTGTTTTAGTCCCATCTCCGGCAGACAAAGAATAGCTGTAAAATGTGAGGGTATAGCTCATTCCCTCCCCGTACGGTGTATATGTGGTCCACGTCGTACCGTTCGTGGAAAGGTTTATTTTGATAATCGCACTTCCAAAATCAGTCACTGAAAGATTTAGCGTCACGGTTTGAGATGTCGTGTAGGCCGCCCCCGAATTAACATCGATCGAACCCGCCGGAAAAATCGTATCGACCCTTATTTCATACGTCACAGTCGTTGGAATACCGGAGAGGCCTATCTCCGTGATCGAAAGCGTATTCAAGCCTTCGAGCAACCCCGTGAATGTTTTTATCTTGGCGACACCTTCCGAGGTGTAGCTAATGATGAGCGTTTTCGTATTGATCAGAGACGGCGTCGCAGGATCAATGACAACGGATGGCCCCTTCGTAAGGAGTTCAATACTTCCGGAGAAAACAGAACTCACATTGCCCGCCGCATCGTAAAATTTTACATAAACGGTCTTCACTCCGTCCCCCTCCGGAAGCGCAAAGTTCCTGGAAGCGTCAAAAACCTCGGGGGCTGTCCAGCTCAAGTCATCCGTTGAGAAACTCATCGTGACGATCCCGGACATGTTGTCCATCGCCGAAAGATCCAGCTTCACAGAAGCGGCATTCGTTGCTAACGCTCCTGAATTGATAGTGATCGAACCGGAAGGCTTCACCGTATCCAAAGTCACAGTCACCGACACTGGCGCGGACCATTTACCGGTCTTATCCTGGAATTTCACATAGACTTTTTTGGCACCGTCCCCGGACGGGAACGTCCATGCCTTGCTGGCGGCGTAGGTCTCGGCCGTGGTCCACGTCATCCCATTCGTTGAAAAACTCATTTTGCCGACCCCAAGACCGGCATCCGCGGCGGCTAAGTCGAGCCGGACTGCATTCCGATTAATGAAAGAGACCCCACCGTTCACTTTCACGGTCCCTTGCGGCGGCTGAGTGTCCAACACGATCGACTTCGAATAAACCGCACTCACATTCCCGGCCCTGTCGTAATATTTCACATAGACGGTTTTTGTGCCATCCCCCGCCGGCAAGGTAAACGACTTTGAAGTGGTGTAGGTTGCGGGCGCCGTCCAGTTCGTACTGTCTGTCGAAAAACCCATGCCGGCGATCCCGCTATTATCCACCCCGGAGAGATTCAAAATCACTGTCTGGGACGAAGCATATACGGCGCTGGCATTGATGTTGATCGAGCCGGTCGGCGCCACTGTGTCTTTTTTGACCGTGACTGTTTTGACGGCACTGATCAGCCCGATAGAATTCCTCGCGGAGATTCGGATCGCATTACTGCCTTCGACCGTCAAAGGAACAATCGCCGTCCAGGTCGTGGAACCATTGCGGGCAACCGCCTCAGCACCGTTGATCAGGATCGAGGCATTCGCTTCCTTCGTCCCCGAAAGCGTGATCTCCGTTTTATTCGTTACAAGCGGAACCGCGGATGTAACCTCTGGAACGGCCGGCGCGGTGGTCTTGAGCCCTTTCACGCGGATCGAAAGCGTCCCTTGGTTTGACGCGGAAACTGTATCTGTCTGCGTGACAATGAAATTCAGCTGTTTGATCCTGGTCTTGTCGACCTCACTTGCGACCGAGGCAAGAGGGATACTCCAGAATCTCTCGGGAGAGACCGCAATACCGGAAAGAATGAAGCTGTCTTTGTGGCCTTGGCTGTCGACGATCTCGAAGATAACCGAGGTGGCCGATCCTTTTAACCCGAACGTGAGGTTCGTAAGCGTACTGAGATTACGCGTTTCAAGCATCGCCGTGCTCGCGTTATCAAAAGAAATCGTGAAGCCGGAAGTATCTCCGGTATTCGTCACATCATATTTCAGAAGATACTGAGTGGTTGAAGCGGCATAAGAAAGATCCGTCCCCGCACTCGATCCTTCCGCTCTATAAGGATATGGACTTCCGGGGATCGTGGCCACGCTCACCCCCGTAAGTTTTGGATCATAAGGAACCGTTTTTGCGGGAGACTCTGAAGCTGTCGTCGCCGTAAGACTCAATGTTTTTCCGAGAAAATCCGTGCTCGCCGACGCCGGCAAAGGAACTGTGCCGACGGAAGCCTGCGAGATTTCTGAAACCGCCCGGACCGGCTGAAGGAGCGCAACCGGATGTTCCATGGGAAGGATCTCGCCCGCCCAAACGATTTGATTCCAGGTAAAAATGGCGCCAGTTAAAAACGCGATCAGTTTAACCGGAAAATGCAATGGTATTGGATGTCTCATAACAAATCTCCCGCGTTTTGTTTCGCAGATGATTCTCTTTGTCGGGCCGCGTTTCTTATTTCCTCCAAATGGTCTATCACGCTTTCGCGGGCGAGGCCGGGAAGGGTCCGGTGTTCCTCCTCGGCTCGCTGCCAAAGCGCGTGGTAATGCTCGGGATCGAGCGTGAACGTGATCTGGATCCAGGTGCCGTCGGACCCGGGAGTTTGGGTCGAGCGTTTTTTTCTTTCGATCTCTTGGATCATGTCATCCTCCTTCAAATTTTTTTTAATTTAGACAAGAACAACATAATCCTTGGGAGATCAGAAGAAAATCAAAAGAAGCGGGAATTTTAATGCGCGGCGACTGGGGAACGTTTAATATCTACTGATGATAGATGCCATTAAAACGTAAGGCGTACGGCGGAAGGAGTACGGCAGACGGAGTACATGGCACATAGTACATTGCGTGGGATGTGGGACGTGGGACGTGGGACGTGGTACGGCGTTTAGAAGCTGGACCGGAATGGGGTTTTTAGAAAAATCCGAACAGGTTGAGCCGGACAGGCTCGAGGGCTTTTTTGGATTCGAGGAGATCCATAATTTCATTGATGTAGACCTGGATATGCGGCGGGGGGTTACCATCAAAGAGAAGGAATAAATTCAGGAGGAAACGACGAACCTCCGTCGCAAGTTTTTTGTCCTCGATCTTCTCTAGCCGGTATTCCAATTCGTCTGACGACATTTGTCGTACTCCCCTTTTCTATTAGAAATCTAGCACCCTATTTTGATAAAAGCAAGTCACCAAAAAATTAGAAATAGCAAAAACTAGCGTTAATGATCATTTTTATGAAATTCGGCTGAAAATCCACTAAATACTATTGAAGAAAATATCCGCCACGCTCGATAATCTGTCAGATGCTGCAATGCTGCCTTTTTCTATATAGAAGCAAAAGACCTGTAATCAGAACGCGCGTACCCTGCGCCCTAACAAGGAGCCTTGACCATGATTAAAAAAGCTCTCGCGACCGGGATCCTGATCGCCTTCATTTCTTTTGCCCCCTCCTCCGCCTTCGCAGTCGGCGGCGGCGGATTCGAGAACGCCTCCTTCAGCGCCAAGCAACTGGGTTTAGGCGGCGCTGTCACGGCCACGCCGGATGAACCGGCGGCCATTTCGTATAACCCGGCCGGTATTGCCGATCTTACGGGAGTTCAAGTCCAGGGAGACGCCAATTTCATAAGTTTGATGACCTTTAAGTACAACGACGTCACCGGTGACACCAGAAGCAGCGGAACACCTAATCTCGTTCCGAAGGGCTATA
>CAYMER010000235.1:0-3469 GCA_964389345.1 uncultured bacterium
AAAAGGCGCTTCGGGAGCTCTGATCGATTTTCGTCGAACGGAAGCCGCTCTTGCGAACCTCCGCACAGCCAAGGTCCCTGTTCATAATCTGATCCCGGTGCCGGATCCTCAGGCTGCGATGACAACGCTCGCAACAGAATATCGCAAAACCCTTCCGGTCAAAGTGATCGGGGTAACGGGAAGCGTGGGAAAGACCACGACCAAGGAATTCCTATTCTATCTTCTGCGCAGGAAATATTCCGTACTCGCAACCGCTGGAAATCTGAATAATCATTTGGGGGTCCCCATCATGCTTTCAAGGCTGGAGCCTTTTCATCAATATTGTGTGATGGAAATGGGAGCAAGTCATCCTGGCGAAATCCGCGCCCTGGCTGAGATCGCCGCGCCTTCAGGCGCGATCCTCACGCCTATCGGGCCGGCTCATCTGGAAGGTTTTGGATCCCTTGAGAATGTCTACAATACCAAGCTGGAGCTGATGGATTTCCTGGGGAAGGACGATCCCTTGGTGGTGCCGGAAAATGATGCCCGGCTTCTTGAAAAGATCGGCCAAAAAGGCCGTAAGGCCATCATCGTTGGATATTCTGAGCGCTCAGAATACCGGATTGCAGACGTGAAAATAGAGAGCGGGGAAGTCTCATTTTTATTGAATGGTAAGGGGCGGTTCTCTTTCCAGGGTCAGGCGTCTTTTCTTGTTCTGAATGCGGGGCTTGCGATCGCGATGGCAAGAAGTCTGGGGTTGGCGTGGGAAGAGATCCCGCGCAAGTGGGAGGATGTGGGCTTTGCATCGGGGAGATTTCGTGAGACAATGCTCTCCAACGGTGTTCGCGTGATCGACGACAGCTACAATGCGAATCCTGTTTCCTTCGGGAACGCATTGGCTGCCTTCCGATCGATTCCAGTCGCCGGAAAAAAGATTGTGGTGTTTGCGGATATGCTGGAGCTGGGAGACGAAGAAGAGCGATTCCATTCGGAACTCGGCGAGAAGATCGCGGCAGTCGGCGTGGACGTGGCGTTGGCTTACGGGAAGAGGACGCGAGTGAGCATCGAAGCCCTGGAACGCTCGAAGACGGGCTGTGTTGCCCAACATTTTAAAGATAGCTTTGAAGTGCTTGCTGTGCTCAAAGAAATGTTGCGCCCTGGCGATCTAGTGCTTTTTAAGGGATCCCGCGGCATGCATGTAGAAAAAGTCCTGGACGGTATTCGTAACATTTCTTTTTCATCAAAAACATAATTTTCGAGTTATAAACTTTCCTTGCCCATGATTTTATTTCTTTAGGGTTGACAAGGACAGCCCCAATCTCAGTTCCGCTTCGATTGATTGGGACTGCCCCAATTTCAGCTTCGCTGAAATTGACAAGAATTGGGACCAGATCATGTTTTATTTTTTGCATTACCTTTCGGATCAATCGATCGTTTTCAATATTTTCCGCTACATCACGTTCCGCTCCGCCGGAGCGAGCATTACGGCATTCCTCCTGTCTTTGTGGCTGGGGCCGCGGTGTATCGCGTGGCTCAAACAGTTGTGTGCGGTGACTAATCAGCAACGCGCCCACGCCGAGACCCTTCACGAACATTTCAAACATAAGAAGGATGTACCCATGATGGGCGGAATCTTGGTCGTGGCGAGCGTGGTCGTTTCGACTCTCCTTTGGGGCAATCTTACGAACCGCTTTGTGTGGATGATGATCGCGGTCATGTTGTGGTTCGGGTTCGTGGGTTTCTTGGATGACTGGTTCAAGATGCGTTCCAAAAGCTCCGAAGGCCTGAGTTCGATCACAAAACTCCTCGGTCAGGTGCTGATGGGCCTTGCGATCGGCATTTATCTTTATTGCGACACGACTTTCGACAAATGGCTCTACATGCCTTTTTTAAAAACAGGGGTTCTTTATCTCGGGATCCTTTTCATCCCGTTCGTGATCCTGGTGCTGGCCGGAGCCTCCAACGCCTTGAATCTCACCGACGGGCTCGACGGGCTCGCGATCGGGTGCACGCTTTTTACGACGACCGCGTTCGCCCTGATCATTTATGTTACGGGGCACCATGACTTTGCCCGATATCTTGCCATTCCGCATATCCCGGAAGCCGGGGAAGTGACTGTTTTCTGCGCAGCCCTGGCCGGCGCGAGCGCCGGGTTCCTTTGGTTTAATTCTTATCCGGCGGAAGTATTTATGGGAGACACCGGATCGCTTTCCCTGGGCGGCGCGCTCGGTGCGATCGCGGTGCTCACCAAAAAAGAGTTCGTGCTTGTGATCGTCGGCGGGATCTTCGTCTGGGAGGCGCTTTCCGTGATCCTGCAGGTCGCGAGTTTCAAGCTCTGGAAAAAAAGGATCTTTCTGATGTCGCCCTTTCATCATCATCTGCAGCTCAAAGGCTGGCCGGAATCCAAGATCACCATCCGGCTTTGGATCATCGCTTTTATTCTCGCCATTGTCGGCCTCAGCACGCTCAAGGTCCGCTGATATGAGGATGGCTCCCGGAACAAAAGTTGCGGTGTTGGGGCTCAAGGACACCGGTTTTTTGAGCGCTCTTTGTCTCCATGAAAAAGGCTACCGGATTTTTGCTTCCGATCTTTCCGATGCGCAGGATGTCCGCGAGAATGTTCTGAAGCTAACACAACGAGGCATCGAGGCGGAGTGCGGTAGACATTCCTTCAACGCGATCCTTGCCGCCGACTGGATCCTGATCTCTCCCGGGATCCCGCCCGGATCCAAGATCTATCAAGCGATCCTTGCTGCAAAAAAACCGGTTTTTAGCGAGATTGAAGTCGCAAGCTGGTTCTCGTCGGCCAGAATTGTCGTGGCGGTCACGGGTTCTTGTGGTAAGACGACGATTGCGACACTGATCGCACAAATCGTTGAAGCCAGTGGTCGCAAAGCCGTACTTTGCGGGAATATCGGAAATCCTTGGATTGGGGAACTATCCAAGATCACACCGGATACGGTGGTCGTGCTTGAGGTCAGCTCTTTTCAGTTGATGCATTGCGCGAGTTTTGCTCCTTCGGTTGGGTTGCTTCTTAATATCTTTCCGAATCACATGGATTGGCATGCCGACATGAAGGAGTATGCCGAGGCCAAGATGAACCTTTTCCGCGCGATGAAGGATACGGGCGTGATGATCTGTCGGAAAAAGGATGAGATCGATTTCTTTCCTGATTTCAGGACGGCGGCCCGGCGCGTTTATTTCGACAAACGTCCGGCATCCAATCCGAATGAGGCGGCACTCTTTTGTGCTGCGGAAGCTTTGAGATGTCCGGAAGAACTTGTCGGAAAGGCAATCCTGGATTTCCACGGGATCGAGCACCGGCTCGAGAAATTCGCCGAGCAAGACGGCATTATTTTTATGAATGATTCCAAAGCTACCACGACCGCTTCACTTGCTTGGGCTCTTGAGAAGTTCGGCGACGGGAGGGTGGTGCTCGTTTGCGGTGGTAAGCACAAGACCGATGTCAAAGATTTCAGAAGTCTGAGAG
>CAYMER010000236.1:0-2944 GCA_964389345.1 uncultured bacterium
CGTCGATATAAAGAAAGCCACAGCGAAGGAAGCCGTGTAATTGTTTTATCCCAAGACGGCCGCAAGTGGCTTAAAGGCAGGAAGCATGCAAAGCGTGGCAGAAATCAAAAGACCCAAATTCAGGATCCAGGTTCCGAGCGAGAAAACAAGCGCCCAGAAAAACCGCGAGGATGTTCGGAAATATCTCCGTCTGATTCCCACCGAAGCGGAGCCCAGTTTGGGGCGCGTTCGCGAAATCAAAGAAGAAATCAAAAAAGGCACCTACCTGACGCGCGAAATGATCGAAGAGGCTGCTATGCAGCTCGCGCTCAGGTTGTTGAGGAAGGAAAGAGACTAGCTTTTAGTTTGGACCGAGCGTTTGTCGAGACCCGTAAGCTCGATCCACCTTTGGATCGCCGGAAGTTCCATGAATTTCTTCCATATGATCTCACCGTTCAAATAATTCTCCAGCATTAAAAGCGTGATTCCCTGATCGATCCCAAGGTATTCTCGGGACCACCAATTCTTATCCAGATTGAACGCATCTTTGAACCCGAATTCCCCGTACAGGGTTTTTCCGTGGGTCTCATAAAAAAAACGCGCGGCCTTCGTGGATTCTTCCGGCGTAAAGACAATGGAGGATAACGCCGCGTAAGGAGCGATCGTTCCGTCCTGAACCCCTTCGCCGGGTTTTCCGCCATAAGCGCGGTAACCGCCCGGACCCACGGACGCGGAAAGCCCCCAGGAATTTTCCGAATAACCCTTGTGCTTATCGGCGAGGTTCAGGGAATAATCCCGGTTCGCCAAAGAGGCTTCCCTGGAATTTTGAAAATAATTAATGCCGTTGTCGTCAAGGTCCCGGAAATCGATAAAAGCGTGTGAAAATTGATAAGTAAAAAGGGAGCCGTTATAGCAATAAACGATTTGGTGGCCGTTATACTCTCCTTGAGGGCGAAGCCAACGGTCCCAGGCTTTGGGAGGAATGGGATAGGTCTCCGAACCGATGGCCAGGGCTTGAAGGAACATCAGTTCGTTGTAGGCGTCCCAATAATAGGGAAGGAATCCCGATTCCGGCTTCCATCCCATGCAAACGAAATCCGAACCATTCATCATCCATTTCCAGTTGACCCGGTCATAAATTTCTTGCGTCAGACGCTCGATCTCGGTTCCTGGGTAATATTGGGCGGCCAGAAGCGCACCGGCAATGAGCAGCGCTGTATCGATTGAAGAGGCTTCGGACGCCCATGCTCGATTCCCAGTTCTGGGATCAAGGAAATGATAGAAAAACCCTTCCTGTTGGGCAGCCTCGCGCTTAAGGAACTTGAGCGTCTTTAGAATGCGTTCATAAGCATCTTCGGAGGGGATCCAGCCTCGAGAGGAGCCAATGGCATAAGCGGCAAGGGCAAAGCCCGTGGCCGCGATGGAAGAGGGTGCGCCGGGGCGCGAAGAATCCCGTGTAAGTCCCGTGTTTTTGTCGGAAAGACGAATGAAATATTGAAGTGTGTCTTTTTCGATCTTGCTCAGAAGTTCCCGGTCCTCGGGAGACGGGTCAAAGGCCGTAAGAGGTGCGGGGAAGAAAGAAAAAGCGAGAGAAAAGGCGATCAAAAAACAGGTGAGACGTTTAAACATTAGCACTGGTTTGGACGGTGGAGAGTTTTTCTTTGATTTTCGCGACAGCCTGCGGCGCGTCCTTTTCCTGGGTTAAAGCTTTGAGGTTCGATAGCAAATGGTCCGTTTTCTCCATCGCCTCGTTGAACTCCTGCGCGATGGAATGGCCTTCATCCAGCTTTCTTAAAGTTACGCGTGATCGATAATCCCCTTTTTCAACTTCGTTGAACGCTTTGCTGAATCTGAAAAAAGGCCCCGCGATTTTGTGTGAAATGAAAATAGTACCCCAGGCAAGGAAAAAAAGAAGCAGCGAGAATTTCCAAGCGAGCGCCCGGTTCGTTTCGTTGAGGATCTCTCTAAAGATCTCGCGCTGACGCTGGCCCAGTTTTTCGGTCTGTTTAAAAAAAGACAAGGAAGAAAAATCCTGCGAGGCTTCTGGGTGACGGGCCTGGTCATATTCCACCATTCGGGAAGCGGTCAGAAGGTCGTTTAAGGTTTGTTCATCGGAAAAAGTATCGAGGACCTTTCCCCAGATCCCGAAATAAAATCCGACAAGCGCAACGAGATTGATCAGGAAAAGAGGAACGATGACCGCGAGCATGAAACGAATTTGAAGGGGTTTGTTGATGAAAAAATGCTTTCGACGATTTTGCGCCATAGGTTTTTCCTCCGGCGTTAATACTATTGAAAAGGAAATCATCTGTCAAAATGTTATTCCTTGTATATAATAACGTACGGCGTAAGGAGTACGGCGAAAAAGATGGCGCGATACGCCGTACCCCGTACGCCTTACTTTTTTCGGAGGAAAATTATGTGCGGTATTGTCGGTTATGTCGGTTACCGGAACACAGTGCCTGTTTTGATCAAAGGGCTCGAGACGCTCGAATACCGGGGATACGACTCGGCGGGGATCGCCTGCGTGGACCATCAAAAAGGCAGCCTGTCTGTTATCAAGGAAAAAGGTAAGTTGGGGGTTCTTAAAGAGAAGCTTGGGGATTTCACGATCGAAGCTCATATCGGGATCGGACATACCCGCTGGGCGACCCACGGGGAGCCCTCTCGTGCGAATGCCCACCCTCATGTGGATTTCACGGGGAAAATCGCCTTGGTTCACAATGGCATCTTTGAGAATTATGCCGCGCTGAAGAGATCACTCCAGAAAAAAAGGGTGCGTTTTTTATCCCAGACAGACACCGAGGTGGGTGTCAACCTCATCAGTTCTTATCGCCGCAAATATCCCCGACTTTTTGACGCGGTCAAAAGAGCCGTCAGCAAACTTCATGGATTTTTCGCGTTCGTTCTTTTTTCCCAAGAGGACCCCGAGACCCTGATCGCGTATAAAAGATCCAACCCTCTC
>CAYMER010000237.1:0-3119 GCA_964389345.1 uncultured bacterium
CCTCGGGAAGATAGATCGCGATCACGTTCATCACGGAGATCACCTTCATGAGAATGGAAAGCACGACCGTCCAAAGCGACACGGCGACGAGGCTCCTGAGCCAAAAAACCAACCCCTGGCTTGTGGATTTATAGACCCCGAACGCGACGAGGACCGGACCAAACACGTAAAGGAGGGAGAGAAACACGAACCTAAGCCAGTTCAGGACCCCGAGCGCGATCAGCGCGACGATATAGGTCAGGTAATTTAAGATGGTCAGAATGATCCGGGTGTCGAATCCCCCGAGATCTTTTTTCTCCGTGATCTCCCGGAAGACGGTCCTGATCACTTCCTGGAATTCCTCATGGGGAAGGATCTCTTTGGCGAGCAGGTCTGTTCCGTAGACGATCCATACGAAGAAACGCTCGTAAAGGATCATGAGCCCCACGACAAGCACGGCCCGGATGAAAAGGCCTTTGTAATCCGAGCGGTCTTTCATCACGAGAAAGTTCTCGTGCAGCACCGCCGCAATGAACATGAGCGGAAAGATCACGGCCGCGGCCGAGGCCGTCACGGCGTAAGCGGAGGTGAAAAGATCCGGGATCTGAAGAACGTTCGTGAAAAGAAATCCCTGGTTCGTCATCGCCAACCCCCGCCTGACGCGCCCAGAATGCCGTCCAGATACTCGCCCGTGTCCTTGATAAAACGGAGGCGCTCCCGCTCCGCGTCCTTTTCGCAGCGCGACACCTGCTCGATCTGGGTAGCCTCAAGTTCGAGAAGTTTCGCGATCGATTCCTGGGTTTGTTGTCCGAGGACCATCAGTTCCGCAGTTCCCTGCGCCTGAAGTCTGACCGCGCCTTTCGGGCTCGCGGTCTCCGCCTGGGTCTGGATCTGGCGGGCCGCGTCCCGGAGATCGTTTCCTCCTTCGCGGATCTGACTTGCCAGCTGAAACGCCTCGACCACCTGCATCTCCTCGAACGGGATATACGGCCGTTGGTTCCCCTCGGGGATCGCGCCCGTTATAGCCTCAAGCGAGGTCCGGAGGTCTTCGGCGCTTCCCCCCGTCTGAAGGATCTCGAGCTGAGGTGTCGTGAAGATCGCGTCCGAGTAAACGTCCCGGATCCTTGTCCTCATGGTGTCAATAAAGTCGCGGACCGGATCGCCTTTGACAAAATTCAGGATCTCATCCAGCCCTGAATGGAACCGGAGAAACTCCAGAGTCTGATCCTTCAGCTCGGTCAGCTGATCCATTGCCAGCATGATGTTCTGGGCGAAGCTATTATTCAGGATCGAGTTCTGGAGCTCCTGAAGGGCCGCGTTAATGGCGTCAAAGGTCGGCATCGCGGCCTGGGCGGAAGGAACTTGAGCAGACGCGATGATCAATAAAAGAAAAATAGCCGCCAGCCGCTTACGCACGTGAGTCCTCCCGGGGTTTTGACGCGCCGCCGGGAAACAAGCGGGCCAGAGTCTCGAAGACCTGAAAATCCGTTTTCCGGGGTTCACTGGCCCGCAATCTCGTTTCCTCAGCCAAGTCCGCGGGGTCTGTCGTAGCGATCCAGTATTCGAGAGGATTCGGTTCCACTTTCGCGATCACCCCGTGATCGTCGAACTTGATGAAGACCTCCGAATAATGCCCGGGCCTTACCTCAAGCTCCCTCGCGGCGAGGATCTCGTTTTCGTTGAGACCGAAGGCCGCGAGCTTTTCATGTCCTTTCTTGAGGCGCAGGATGTATTTAATGGGAGAGTTATTGACCATCACGCCCGAAATTTTCGACTCCAGAAAATCTTCCGGGTTCTGGCTGATGGAAAGAACGCCCGCGTTCAGTTTCCGGGCGGTGCGGTAAAACACTTCAACAAGCTCCGTCCCCTGAGATTCCTTCAGGAGCTGCCAGCATTCATCAAGGACAAGGATCTTTTTAATACCGAGATTCTCGAACTTCCGTTTCAGAGCGAAGGGAATGATAAAAAGCAGGATCTCCTGAAGCTCGGGGTACCGCGCGATCTTCCGGAGATCGAAGACCGTGAAGCGCGCGTTAAAATCGAAGGTGCCTTTCCGGTTCAGGATCTTTCCGTACTCTCCCTGGGTAAAAAGAGAGAGCTCTTTGGAGAACTGGTAGGCCTTCCGTTTGTCCTCTTCGTCTCCGTCCGAAAACTCCCGGAGACCTTTTTCGATATCGCCCAAAAGCGGCGCGTCATCGTCCCCCAGATTCCGGTAAACATCCCGCAGAACGCGTTCCAGGATCATTTTTTCACTGGCCGCCCAGGGCCTCCCCGGGGCGATCATTCTCTGGAGAAGTTCCTTCAGGAACTGCAGGAACGTGGAATCAGCGTCCCTCTCTTTGGGAAAAAGCGCGGACTTCGAAGGGAACGGATTAAGAGCGTAGTTTTCCGAGCACTCCACTTCAAAATACGCGCCCCCAAGCGTCTGGGAAAGTTTCCGGTAACTTCCTCCCAGATCGATCACAATCACTTCGTGCGCTTTGGCCGCCATGAGAAAATGAAGCAAAAGGTAGGAAGTGAAAAACGATTTCCCGGCTCCGGTAGAGCCCAGCATGACGGCATGTTTCGCCGTAAGCTTCGGATCAAAAAGATCAAGCGTTAGGGGTTCATCCCTCCACGTTTTAAGTAAAACACCCTGCCCTTCCGTTCCTTTCCAGCTGCCCTGGACCGGCAAAAGATGGGCGGCGGCGCTGGACGGGATAGGAAACGCGAGTGGGTTCTCTTCCCCCTGGAGCGGAAGGAAGGTCAGGAAAAGACGGTCGTGGTTCATGTGATCGACAATGCCTTCAGCGCCTCCGAGCCTGCGGAACGCGCGTAAAACGTTCCCCGACCTTTCACGGACCTCCTCCCGGGTCTTTCCTTTAACCAGCACGGCAAGCGAAGCGTAAAGGATCTTGTCCCAGGTGGTGGCGAGCTCGCTTAAAAATTCGTCCGCCTCTCCGGCCTTCGCGACCGCCTCATGGTCCTGGCTGCGGGAGAAGAAGTTCTTCGCCCGCGCGTAATTCCCTTCCCGTTTGATCCGGGCTTTTTCTTTTTCCTGATCCGGGACTTCAAGCGTGAGCGTCAGGAGATGATCCCGGCCGAGTTCTTTTTCGAAATCACGAATGGATTTGAGAGTCGTTTCCTCAGGTAACGCGCTG
>CAYMER010000238.1:0-4126 GCA_964389345.1 uncultured bacterium
AACGCGCGCAGCCCGCTCGCGAATGTCAGCCCGATCTCCGGCTGCACCTGCGTCTGCGTGATCCCTTCGACCTGGTATTCGACCGGATCCTCCACGGTCATCAAATTCTTTTGCGGCGTGTTCAGGGAGTTCATGATCGAGTAAAGAGTCGTGGATTTTCCGCTGCCCGTCGGCCCGGTCACCAGAATCATCCCGTAAGGTTTTTTGACCGCTTCGGCAAGAGCGCGGGTCGGTTTCTCCGTAAAACCAAGCTTATCCAGCCCCGCCCGGATGCCGCTCCGGTCCAAAACACGCAGTACCAGCTTTTCTCCGAAATAGGTTGGCAACACAGAAACGCGGAAATCGATTTGCCGGTCCTTCAAGAGCAACCGGAACCGCCCATCCTGGGGCACACGTTTTTCAGTGATGTCCAGAAGAGATATGATCTTGGTGCGCGCCACGAGAGCCGGGTAAAGCTCCAAGGTATGAGAAAACGCTTCTTTTAAAGCTCCATCGACACGGTACCGAATACGAAATTCTTTTTCATAAGGCTCGAAGTGGATGTCGGAAGCGCGTGATTTGAGCGCTTTTTCAAGAATGAAGTTGACCATCTTGATGACCGGCGCGTCATCCACCCCGACCTGAACGACGGACGACAAGTTCTTTTCATCCTCAATCACAAGCTCTAGACTGTCTGCGTCCTTTTCCGAAATGAATTCATCAAAGTTTTTGCTCTCGGCGTAATAGTCTCCCACGACGACGGCGATCCTGGCAGGCGTGACCAGCACGAGATTCACATCACATCCTGTCAAACGCTTGATGTCATCGAAGATCCTCAATTTAAACGGATCGCTTGTGGCCATCGTCATAAGTTTTCCGATGCGCCCCACCGGAAAAACCTGATGCTGTTCAATGAATTTCCGGGGAAGCATCCTCAGGACTTCCGTGTCGAATTGCATCCCGTGAAGATTCAGAGTGGGGATCTCAAGTTGAGCGCTCAAAAAATCCATAACCTCTTCTTCCGCTAGGATTTTTTCTTCGAGAAGGATATTAAAAATGCTTCCACTGCGTTTCTGAGCGGTCTGTTCCAGACGGTCACACTCCTCGTCGGAAAGCCCCATTTTTTTCACCCACTCTCGAACGATCTTTTTGTGGATCATGGGCCGCCCCCTCCGGGCTTCGATACGACATCCGCGATCGTGACGCGGAAAACCTCATCGAGCGACGTTTCTCCTGAAAGGGCCTTTTGGATCGCGGATTCACGCAGCGTGTTCATCCCATGCTCCCGGGCTTTCTCCTTGATCAGATCCGCGGACGCGCCCTGCATGATCATCTCCAGAATATCCGGCTTCATTTCCAGAATTTCGGTAATCACGCTCCGGCCCTGATACCCCAGTTGGCGGCACTGCGAACAACCCTTGGCTTTCCAAAGCTGGATTTTTTTATGTGGATCCAGATTCAGGAATTTATACATATCCGGTTCGAGCTCGTACGCGACGCGACAACGCGGACAGAGACGGCGCACCAGGCGCTGGGCGGAGATCATCAGAACGGTCGACGCAATCAAGAACGGCTCAAGCCCCAAATTCGCCATGCGCGTCACAGAACTCACTGCGTCGTTAGTGTGAAGCGTGCTCAGGACGAGATGACCCGTCAGCGCGGCCTTCACGGCGATATCGAGCGTTTCCGCGTCTCGGATCTCCCCGATCAGAATAATGTCAGGATCCTGACGCAGGATCGAACGAAGCGCCGCGGGGAATGTCAGCCCAATGGCTTCGCGGACATTGACCTGATTGATACCCGCCATCTGATATTCCACAGGATCCTCGACGGTTGTAATATTGACCTGTGGGGAATCCAGATGCTGGAGAACCGAATAAAGCGTGGTCGTTTTTCCGCTCCCGGTTGGTCCGGTCACCAGAATCATCCCGTGCGGCTTCTTGGCAGAATCCCGGATCACTTTCTGCTCAGACTCTGTAAACCCGAGTTTTCCAATGTCATGAGACTGCGCCCCTGTATCCAAAATGCGCAAGCAGACTTTCTCGCCGAAGCTGGACGGCAAAATGGAAACGCGCATATCCACTTCCCGGCCCTGGGTCCTCACCTTGAAACGGCCATCCTGGGGCACACGGTGTTCCGCGATATTGAGTTGACTCATGATCTTGATACGGGAAACAATGGCAGCGCCAAAACTCTTTTGCGGTTTTACGATTTCCTCAAGAATACCGTCAATACGCATGCGGATTCGGACAAAACCTTCCCAGGGTTCGATAAATATATCACTCGCACGGCGACGCACCCCCTCCACGAGCGCCATATTGACAAGTTTCACGACCGGCGCCTGGTTAGCCTGCTCCATGAGATCCGAGACCTGCTCTTGTTTATCAAGGGTCGCTTCGCTTTCAACCCTATTGGCAAGACTCAGGAGGTCTTCGACACCCTCCTCCGGAACGGGTTCTTCCAAAGTTCCGACCTCTCCCTGATAGGATTTCTCAATGTATTCCCTGAGTTGAGAATATTCCGCGACCGAAGTTCGGATACGTTTTCCTGTGATGGCCTGAAGTTCATCAAGGACTTTTATGTTGGTGGGGTTCGCAACCGCAACCGTCAAAGTATTTTCCAAAAGGGATATCGGAAGACACCTATAGGCCTCGGCAATCTTCCGGGGAATGAGCTTCAGGACTTCTTTGTCAATGATAAGCATTTTGAGACTGACAAGGCGGTAACCGTACTCCTCACAAAGAACGCTCACCAGTTTTTTCTCGTCGCATTTTCCGGTCTGAAGAAGTATGTCCAGGAAGTGAAGCTTCTTCGAGCTCTTGGCCTGTTCCTGAAGCGCCTGCTGAAGATCCCCGGAACTTACGACCCCCGCTCGGAGAAGAGCCTCTTTCAAATCCGGCAGAGAACTTCGCGTGAGTTCTGTCATGGTCGCTTGCCCATCAGATTGCCTCGTGATAAATGAAATAGATCGCATTCAGGATCTCGGAGATCCTGGCAAGAAATACCTGGGGAACACGGCCGGTCAGTGAACGGATCTTCTCAACAGCCGCGTCGCTCATGGGGTCCGCCACCGCGACATAAACCTTCTTTGCGTCGCAATCGAATGCCACCACCGTATTCTCATGGCAGAAATCCGCACTCAACATACCGGCCATGTCGGGATTGATCGCATAACTCTTGAGAGGAATATAAGGAACTTTAAACTGCTTGCCCAATGCGCCGACGAGCGACTCCTCATCCACGAACTTCTTTTCAATGAGGATCTTTCCGATCAAGCCGCCTTTTTCCTTTTGACAAGCAAGAGCCTCCTCCAGCTGAGCTTTGGACAAAAGCCCATCCTCGATCAAAATCTCTCCAATCTTCCTCTTTATCTTTGGATTCATTTCACCCCTTGTTTAACTCACTTATCTTTATATAACGGCACAAGTTGCAAAGAATTTTGCATTTTTTTGACTGCCTTCGACAGGTCAGAAAAATCGCTGAAGAGGACATTTTTCACAACGGGGAACTTTTCGGCAATAATCCTTCCCCGTCCAAACGATCTGGGCGTGAAAATCGCCATAAAGATCCCCGTTTTTCGGCAACGCCCGAGTAAAGATCTCGCGCCACCTCTCGTAAGTTTCATGGTCCTTGGCCAATCCGTGTCTTGAAAAGATTCTTCGGGTATAAGCATCAATCACAAACGATGTTTTATTCAACGCATAGAGAAGGATGGAATCCGCGGTCTCGGGACCAACTCCCTTCACGATAAGAAGTTTTTTACGAAGCGTAGGCATCGAATTCTTTTTCAGCTTCGAAAGATCGCCCCGGCATTCTCGATCCAGGAAATCCATGAAACATTTAAGCCGGTCCGCTTTGACATTGAAATATCCGGCCGGCCGGATCAATCGCGCGAGCTTCTTTATTGGAACCCGACGCAAGGCCCAAAACGAAAGCTTCCCCGCTTTTTTGAGATTCAGGATAGCCTTTTCGACATTCGTCCAGGCAGTATTCTGCGTGAGGATCGCACCGATCATGACCTCAAAAGGCGTATCCCCCGGCCACCATTTCTGATGACCAAAAGATTTTCGCAATGCCGTGTAAACCCGGACGAGCTGCGCGGCTTTAAGTTTACGCTTTTTTTGACAGGGGATAGGTTTTAAGGATC
>CAYMER010000239.1:0-5943 GCA_964389345.1 uncultured bacterium
GTATTATCACGATCCTTCGAGGACAAGACGAATTCAGTTTGATGATCCCGTTCGTGCATCTGGATTCCAAAGGTCCGGGAGAGGAAATGATCCTTTTGGATACGAGCGTTATTATCGACGGGCGCATCGCGGACATCGCGAACACGCATTTTCTTTCAAGCAAGCTGATCCTACCGCGCTTCGTTTTGAAGGAACTGCAGCTGATCGCGGATTCTTCAGACCCCTTAAAGCGCGCTCGCGGGCGCCGCGGTCTCGATGTTTTGAACGCGATCCAGTCCAACCCGAACATTCAGGTGAAGATTCATGAGCTGGATTTTCCGGAATTCAACACCGTGGATGCAAAACTGGTCAAGATGGGCCAGGTGCTTCAGGCCAAAGTCTTCACGAACGATTATAATCTCAACAAGGTCGCTGAGTTACAGGGTGTGAAAGTCCTCAATATCAACGATCTCGCGAACGCGCTGAAGCCCGTGGTCATGCCGGGGGAAGAGATGGAGATCAAGATCCTCAAAGAGGGCAAGGAGCAAGAGCAGGGCGTGGCTTATCTCGATGACGGAACGATGGTTGTCGTGGACAACGGCAGGCGCCGCTTGGGCCACACGGTTAAAGTCACGATTACGAGTGTGCTTCAAACACAGGCCGGGCGCATGATCTTCGCAAAACTTTCCGATGATAATGGTCACCATCCGGATCGCGGCGGGGATCGCTGGCATGATAACCGGGGCGGCCACGGGAGTGATCCCAGGCGTCCGCGCAACGGGCATGACCGTTCGGGCCGGCAGAATCCTCCGAGCCATCAAGCTTACCAAAATCCACCGAACCCGCAGAGCTCCCAGATTCACGAGGGAGGAAGGTAGGGTGAATGCGAGTCTCCCTCATCATCCCTGCCGCCGGACTTGGTAGCCGTTTTAGTCAAAGCTTTGTCCATTCGGGCAAGACGAAAAGTTTGTGCCCTTCGAAGCTTCTCTATCAGCTGAATGGAGAGCCGGTGCTTTTTAGGACTCTCCGAGCTTTTGACAAGATCCCCGAGATTTGTGAAACGATTGTTGCTATCAGTCCCGGGATGCGTCCGGAAGTGAAGGAATGGGCCCGCCGGGTCAAAGGTTCGAAAGTCCGGTGGACCTTGGGCGGTAAGACCCGGGCCGAGTCGGTGTGGAACGCTCTTAAAAAAACTTCTTCGCGATCCGATTGGATCATGGTGCATGATGGCGCGCGGCCGCTCATTACACCTCATGCGATCAAGCAGGTCCTCAAAGTCGGTAAAAATTGGGACGGTGTGATCCTGGCCCGTAAAGTGGTGCCCACGATCAAAAAAGTCCTGGCAGAGGACGGTCACATTCGTGAGACTGTGGATCGCAGTTCACTCTATGAAGCCGAGACGCCGCAGATTGTGAGGCGCGATGTCCTTTTGAAAGCATATCAGCAAAATCCCAAAGCGTTTGAGGCGACCGACGAAGCGGGCCTTTTGGAAGCGATCGGTGCTCGCGTACGCGTGGTATCTCACGGGGACTGGAACCCGAAACTGACGACTGCAACGGATCTTGTTTTGGCGGAAGCGATGCTTCGTGCTGGTTCCATAGATCATCATAACGGTCATAGCAGTCGTCATTGCGAGGAGGCCCGTAAGGCCGACGCGGCAATCTCTTTTGGTAAAATTAAGATTGCTTCCCTCGCTTCTTGCTCTCGCAAAAAAGCGCGAGGTCGCAATGACATGATAAGATTTGGGATCGGATTCGACACGCACCGGCTGGTCAAAGACCGCAAGTTTTATCTCGGCGGTATCGTGATTCCGTCGCCCAAAGGAGCGCTCGGCCATTCGGACGGGGATACTCTCTTGCATGCGCTCGCGGATGCGATCCTGGGTGCGATCGGGGCCGGGGATATCGGGGAGTGGTTCTCGGACCGCGACCCAAAATGGAAAGGCATCCGCAGCACCAAGATCCTGGCCGTTATTCTCGCGGAAGCGAAGCGGCGGGGATGGGCGCCCTACCACGCGGACACGAACATTATCCTGGAATCTCCAAAGCTCTATACTTATAAATCAAGGATCCGTAAAAGCGTTGCCAAATGTCTCGGGCTTCTTGAAAAGAATGTTTCCATTAAGGCCCGCACCCGCGAAGGCCTGGGTCCCGAAGGCGAAGGCCTGGCCGTGACCTGTGAAGCCATTGTCAGCATGAGGAAAATAACTTCATGATCCAATTCCACAATACGCTCTCCGGAAAACTCGAAGAGTTCAAACCGCTGAAGGCGGGCGAGGTGTCACTCTATACTTGCGGCCCTACGGTCTATCACTACGCGCATATCGGGAATTTCAGGACGTTTGTGTTCGAGGACCTGCTGCGCCGGTTCCTCGAGTTCAAGGGCTTCAAGGTCAAGCACGTGATGAATATCACCGACGTGGATGACAAGACTATCGCCGGTGCGCAGCGTGAAAAGAAAACGCTTTCAGCTTACACGGAGTATTACACCGAAGCCTTCCAGAAGGATCTTAAAACGCTCAACCTGCTTTACCCGAATTGCCCGAAGGACCCGCCTCGTGCCACGGCCGAGATCCCGGCGATGATCGAGATCATTCAGAAACTTATTGCCAAGGGAATTGCTTATGAAGCGGAAGGTTCCGTCTACTATCGCGTGGCGGCGTTTCCGGAGTACGGGAAGCTTTCAAAGAAAAAACTCGAGGGGAATATCGCAGGTGCTCGGGTGGATGTGGACGAATACGAAAAGGAAGAAGGTGCGGATTTTGTGCTCTGGAAAAAAGCCAAAGAGGATGAGCCGTCCTGGGACTCGCCATGGGGCAAGGGACGTCCAGGCTGGCATATCGAGTGTTCGGCCATGAGCATGCGCTACCTCGGGGAGACGATCGATATCCACGCGGGCGGCGAGGACCTGATCTTTCCGCATCACGAAAATGAGATCGCTCAATCGGAGGCCGTGACCGGAAAACCGTTTGTTAAATACTGGCTTCACGCCAAGCACCTCCTCGTGAACGGCGAGAAGATGTCGAAATCCAAAGGGAATTTTTTCACGCTTCGTGATCTCCTCGAAAAAGGCTATGACCCGATGGCGATCCGCTACGCGCTCCTTTCGGTCCATTACCGCCATCAGCTGAATTTTACGTTTGAAGGATTGAAAGAGGCCCGTGAAGTGATCGAGAAGTTGGATAATTGTTATTTTCAGTGTCTGGGCGTATTGGGTCTTTCGGGAGAAGGCTCTGGCGTGGGACTTGCAGGTAAGCTTCCCCTTGTTCTCAATAAAATTGTAACGGCTTTGGAGCATGATCTGAATGTCGCTGGGGCGATGGCGGCGCTTCTCGAAGGTGTTACGGAGATCAATTCCGCGATCGCGAAAAAGATGATCAGCCCTAAGGACGCCGAAGCCGCGGTCGGCTTTTTAGAGAATACGGATCTTTTGCTGGGTCTCGATATCGCTTTCGTTAGGTCGATCCCTGAAAATGTCCGGAAGGCTTTGGAACAATATTCCGAAGCTCGGAAGGCGCGTGATTTTACGACTTCCGATCTGATGCGCAAGAAGATCGTGGAGCTTGGATGGCTTGTTAAAGACGGCCGCCCGGGAGAACCGTCCACCGTCAAAAAGGTCCTCAGGGCCTGGGATTGCAAGAAATGAAAAAAGGATATTTCATCACATTCGAAGGGGCGGAGGGGAGCGGGAAGAGCACGCAGATCCGTAATGCCGTCGCTTTTCTAAAAAAACAGGGCCGCTCAGTTGTGATGCTCCGTGAGCCGGGCGGGACACGCATCAGCGAGGCGATCCGCGGGATCCTTTTGGATAAAAATTTGAAAGAAATGAACCCCGTTACGGAACTTCTTTTGTATCTGGCGGCACGCGCACAGATCGTTCATGAAAAGATCCTGCCGGCGCTTGCGAAAGGCAAGGTCGTGATCTGCGACAGATTTGAGGATTCGACGCGGGCATACCAGGGATTTGGTCGCAAGATTTCGCTTGAGGCGATTGAAGAGGCGAGCAAGCTGGTCCGCGGGTCGCTCAAGCCTGACCTGACGTTCGTGCTGGATGTTGATATCGCGAAAGGCCTCGCTCGCGGCGGTCGGCATGACAGGATCGAGCGCGAGGCCTTGAGTTTTCATGAGCGGGTTCGCCGAGGATTTCTTGCGCTTGCAAGAAGAGAGCCGAAACGCATGGTCGTGCTCGATACAAGCAAACCGGTGGAATGTGTGAGTGAAAAAGTCCGGGAAAGGCTCGAACGTGTTTTTAGCCAATAACACCCAGAAATTAGCCGTCCGCATTCTCGAATCCCATATCCGGGAAGGACGCGTCGCGTCCTCCTACATTTTTAGCGGGTGCGGGGAAGAAGGGGAAACGGCCGAAATGGGCGGGGAGCGGCACAGCGCAGACCTCAAAGAAGAATTCGCGGTTGCGTTCGCTTACGCGCTGGAAACTCGCGACCCGAAGCTTTTTTACTTTAAGGATTCCGCGCTTCTTACGCGAATTTGGAAACACGGATATCCGGATGTCCGGTGGCTGGGGGAAGACCTTACCGAACGGTCGATCAAGATCGAGGCGGTCCGTGAAACGATCCAGTGGGCGTCCATGAAACCTTTCGAAGGTTCGTGGAAAGTTTGCATCGTGCTCAATGCGGAGCGGATGCAGGAAGTGGCGGCGAACGCTTTTCTGAAAACGCTGGAAGAGCCGCCCAAGAACACGGTTTTTTGTCTTCTGACGGAAAATAAGAATAATCTCCTCGAGACAATCCAATCGCGTTCGTTTGAGATCCGTCTAATGCCGATGTCGTCAGCGCCCGTTCCGATGGGCGTGGGGTCACTTGAAGCCCTTCCGGTTCGCGAGGTTTTTGAAACTTATCCGACGATGCCGCGTGACGAAGTGAAGCAGAAGCTTGACGGGCTGATGGCCATTTCGCGGGAGAAGATCTATCGGCTGGTGTCTGGAAATGACGCGGCTCCTCAAGCGGTGAACTGCTGGCTCGAAGCTATGGATCTTCTCTATGATTCCAAGGCGGCGCTCGATATGAACGTAAATCAGAAACTGATGGCGACGCGGCTTGCGATGAGGCTCGCTCGGCTTTTTCCATCGCAGAAAGTTGTGACCTTGTGACGAAATCCTTTTATATTACGTCCCCTATTTATTATGTGAACGCCAAGCCTCATATCGGTCACGCCTATACGAATATCCTTTGCGATACCCTCGCGCGTTATCACCGGATGCTTGGGGAGAGTGTTTGTTTTTTGACTGGAACGGACGAACACGGGATCAAGGTGCAGAAGGCCGCGGTGGAACAGGGGAAGGACCCCAAGGTTTATGTCGACGAGATCGTGCCGCAGTTCAAGGAGCTGTGGAATGTTCTGGGGATTACCTGTGACGCCTTCATCCGCACGACCGATGAGCCGCACAAAAAAGTTGTGCAGAAGATTCTGGAAGATCTTGAAGATCAGGGGGATATTTATAAGGCCGGCTATCACGGATGGTACTGTACGCCGTGCGAATCGTTCTGGACCGAACTCCAGCTTAAAGAAGGCAAATGTCCCGACTGCCACCGCGGGGTGGATCGTCTCGAAGAGGAGAACTATTTTTTTAAACTCTCCAAGTATCAGACATGGCTGATGGATTATATCCAAAAGCATCCGGATTTTATCCGGCCGGAGCTTCGAAAAAATGAGATTCTCGGGTTTCTGCGTGAACCGCTGGAAGATCTTTGTATCACGAGGCCGAAGACGCGTCTCACTTGGGGCATCGATTACCCGCGTTCTAAAGACCATGTGATCTATGTCTGGTTTGACGCGCTCGTGAACTATATCAGCGCCGCGGCTTATAAGCTCGATGACAAGAAATTCAAATCGCTTTGGCCCGCGGACGTGCAGCTTTTAGGCAAGGACATCCTTCGCCAGCACGCGGTCTATTGGTCCATCATGCTCAAGGCGATGGGCGCCGAGATGCCCAAAACCGTCCTGG
>CAYMER010000240.1:0-7605 GCA_964389345.1 uncultured bacterium
TTCTTGATGTCGCGAAAGAAGAAAAGACGGATTCGCCTGCGCAGGCACCGTCCGCACAGGCGAGCGCGACTGAAACCGTCCTTCGTTGCATCGCGGTCATCCTTAAAGAATATGCCGGGCTCAAGATCGCGGGAGTTATTGCGGAGGAAGGCGAATCGCCGTCTCTGTTTGCAGCTCCTGAGAAGTCAGGAGGATTACTGATGATCCGGATCAAAGATCTGAACTAGGTCGTTCCATCGGCAGAAGTCCGGCTGACGCTGGTTTTAAGGGTTTTTGACAGCTTGGGAGTGAATATTTATATGCGAAGCATTACGAACACCTTACGCATTGATTCGCCTCAGGAAAAAATCGATGGAGCACTCCAGATCATTACAGAGGACATTCTCCGGCAATATGCCAAAGATCCGGTTCTTCGCCCGATTATCATGAAATATAGGCTGGGATCCCTGCTGAAGTTCATCTAGAGCCCGTCAGAGAAGGGAGCCCCGTCGCTATGTGCCACGAATAATTCGCCCGGGGTAGAGCACGATAGATGTCCGCTCTCTCGGATCTCGAAGGGAGGCTTGAACGGAGGAGGGATCTATTGTTGAAACGTCAGATTCTTCAGGGCAAAGCCCTGGGTCGACGTTGTTGTAAATAATGTTCTTTCAAAAATAGTGGAGGATCCGACGCTGAAAGGCGGAGCCTGTGGGAGCTTTAAAGCCTAACGCTAAAACAAACATGGCGTAAAGAGAAATCTCTTAGTAATATACGACGTGTAATGGAAAAAAAATGCGTAATGGTTGAAAAGCTTCCGCAGGACGCACGTGCACCTAAGGATGCCGCAGCAAAATACGGGCTATCTTGGAGCGGCGTGCGTACGGCAATTTGGCGCAAGAAGATCGTGTTGATCCGTTATGGTTCCCGAGAGTATTTGACTGACCGGGAGATGGAAAGGTATTTAAAGACCCGCAACGCGCTTAAAATTCCAAAAAAGTATCGCCGCCAGCCCTAAGGAAATCTCTTGAATGTCAAAATCGGATTTGTTATATTATTGTGTGTGACATATAAGTCCCACATGCAAATAAGCTGCGCATAGCTCAGGATGTCAAAATAGGCGCTTGGGGATCCTCCACTATACTTACTATATAGAAGGGAGGGCCTTACTGGTGGCCAAGGGAACGGAAAGTGATGATGCACGGTTGCTTACAACCGAAGAAATATCGGCGATTTTGAAGGTTTCGCTTAACACGGTTCAAAACCGGGTATGGCGAAAGAGGAATGGTTGCCCGTTATTCAAGATTGGCAAAAGAACTTACGTGTTTAA
The DNA here is from genome assembly GCA_964389345.1 of uncultured bacterium. Taxonomy (GTDB): domain Bacteria; phylum Omnitrophota; class Omnitrophia; order Omnitrophales; family Aquincolibacteriaceae; genus Aquincolibacterium. The sequence goes on from CAYMER010000240.1 coordinate 1,307, forward strand.
AGCGGTATTCTGGAATTGGGTTCACGAAAAGGGGATGATAACCAATGAAGAGACAGGTTAGTCAGCAATATCCGGGAATAAAATTCAGGACAGGACCGAGTGGTGTAGATAAGTGGGGGCGCTATATCTGCCAAATCTATTTCAGCCCCTATCCGAGGAAAAGGGTTTGGAAGACTGTGAGATTAAGCAGTAAGTCCTACCGGGAAGCGGCGAGAATTAGAATGCATTGGATGGCTGAGTATCTGCATGATCATCCATTCCGGGATCTGTCTGATAAAAGCAGCGTGCCTTTAGGCGTGCTTCGAGATGTGATCCTCAGCATGATGGAATCCGGAACTTTAACCCACAGAGCGGAACCGTGCGCGATGCGGACCATTCGAAAATCGATGAACGTTTTTGACAGATTTTTCGGAGAATTCCTCCCGGCGCGTTATCCTTCGGTAAAGCTGCTCAATGATTTGCCCAAAGGCGTTTTTTTAGACTATCGGAACTATATTAGCCTCGAAAAGAAACTTCTCTGGCGGAATGAAATACAGGCTTTGAAAACAATTATCAGCAGGTTCTGGCGCAATGACTATTGCAACGATCGGGTCTATAAAGAGATTCGCACGGTGCCCACCCCGCTCTACGAGATGAAGAAGCGTAGAATTCTAACGCTCGAAGAAAAGCAACGTCTCATGGAGTTTATCCGGAAGGATAATTCTCGATATTATTTCGTAACTTATTTTCTAGCAAAACTAGGCTGGAGAATCGGCGAAACATTATCGATCAAAAAATCAAATATCGAATGGGTGAACGGAGAGCCGGTCAGGGTCACCATCGAAAGGGAGTTTAGGAAAAACCGGAAAGAGTTTGTTTTGGAAACCGTAGACTGTAAGTTGGCGTCCATCATTAAGGAGTGCCTGAGCAGGGATGAGAAAAATAAATCCGTATTCTTATTTCCGAATTCGAGAGGGAAAATGATCAAGGATGATATCTATAGAAGGTATCTGGCTAAAGCAGCCAAGAGTGAATTACAGCGTGCAATGACGCCCCATGAGTTCCGTCATTCGCTGGTAACGCTCTTGAAATCTCAAAACTGCCCGGATAAGGACATCATGGGAATTACTGGCCATGTGGATAGGGACGTTCTGAATGAGTATTATGCGCACACGACCGAAGACGGCAGAAGCAAGGTCCTTGAGATATCTGGCATATAAGCTATAATGCGGTCAGTTGTGTCAGGAGCTGTAGCCGTTGGCGTTGGTTTTTTGATAACCGTTTCATGTTACTGAGGTTACGTAGAGGGTGAATCATACTCCCTCCACCTCCATTTTTTTGTTCTCGAGATGGAATCAGACGAGCATTTCCGTAGAGAAAATTCTCTCTGGGAATGCTCGTCTTTTTTTAGATGTGTAACGGAATTGGGTCGCACCGCCAAGGATTCTCAGGAAAGCCATCGTCGGTAAAGCGAATCAGATCTTGTTCTTTTCGTATCGCGAAAGTGCTTCAAAGCATAATCGTCGGATAAAAATTGATAATTTTCCGCATAGGCAAATGCACTTTTTTTCTTCAGCCTGTTGAGAAGAAATGGCGTCTTCTTCCGGAAGCTTTCCTCTCGGAGCTTGAATGTCCGAAATACGTGCTTTTCCGGACTTGTCCCAACCTCAGAAAAAAACGCAATCGGTCACAGCGTTCGACCGTTTACTCTTGAAGCTTGTGGTGATTTTGGTTCGTGTTATGAAAAGCCAACCTCATGTGATCGGAATCGCCGAGCCTCTGTGCAGCATTTCCAAAGCTGTCGCGATTGTAGATTTTTCAAAACGCGGTCTAAAAACAAGGGTTTAATTCTTGTCAATTTCGTGATCTTTGAAGAAAAGTAGCCGGAGGCGTGCAAAGAAGAGTGCGTGAGCTTTTTAGATTACGCCATTTTAAAAAGAGGGGTGATCGGGACGTGGCATGGGGGTCAGGCCGTGGTCTTCTGTTTATTAAACAAATTTTGGGATGACAGCTGTCTTTCAAGCCGAGCCTCATTCGCCCGGAAAAGTGATGAGGATTATCTGATTACGAGTGATAGAAATCTTAAAACGGTTTAATTTTTAACAGATGTTTTTTTTCGAGTATGTGAAAAATAAGCTCTACAATGATATTGGTAGAACAATATATAGCAATATATAGCATAAGAAAAATTGACAAAGAGCTTCGAAGCGGCTACACTTCTCTTAGAGGTTGGTTAAACGAGAGAATACAATATGTGGATGAAGGAGCCAGAGCTGAGGCTTGGGGGTATGGGAGTGCGGTAGCTGTGTTTATTGTTTGTTTTTGTTTATGATTTGAAAAGTGAAGCGAGAAGAGGTGCGTTGCTTATGTTAAACGCGTATCACAGTGAGAGAAAACCGTGGGGGATTAAAGCGGTCAGTCTTCTTGTGATCTTCACATTCCTAATAACGCAGAGTGACGTTCAACTTTTCGCAAGCGTTGCTGTGCTGGGCGCTCCCGCAGCTCTTCCCACGCCTGATCTTAATAAATCCGACAAAATCCATTTCATGCAGGATTTGGGGCAACAGCAACAGGATCTCGAAGGCCAGTCGGGCGAGAATCCGCTGAACGGTATCAATCCAAATCAGAATCAGCCCAATCCTTTTTCCGGCGATATCCCGCAAGGCCAGACCCCGCAGATCTCCACTTCCTTTTTGACCGGCCAGAATCCGCTTGCTGGCAAGACCGATGTCGGCGCGACTTCTCAAGAAGATCCCACTACCCACATAATGACGGTGAACTACGCTGACGGCACCTATTTTAGATATCAGAAGTCGAGTAATAAGATCATGGAGATCTGCGACCTGACACGTCCCGTGCTTGATGATGAAGGCAAGGTCACTGGTTATGCGCTTGAGGCCCGCCAATTTTCATACGAGACGAGTTCGAAGAGCGGAACAAATGTTTCATATGTTCGTGTTATTACAGTGGGTCAGGGGGATCAGCTTAGCACTTATCAAAAGTTTACGACGCTGGAAGACGGTCAGTTGGATCAGCTGATCGAGACCGGTTTTTGGCTTTTGAATGATTCGACCAATCAATATGTTCAATCGGTGTCGGTTCGATACGATGAAAATCGCGTGACGTTTTATGACCGGACGGCGGATCCTTCCTACTACATAGAGAGGACCTACGAACAATTGCCGGCCGGGGAGAGCCGTCTTCTGAGCTATCAGAGGATCGAAGGGGCGGGCGTTCCGATCTCGCTTGATATTCGCTACGATGATGAGAAAGCCACCGTGACGGTGATCGATCGGTCCACGCGCGGTGCAACTCCCTCCGCGACTGTTAATTTCTGGGAATATCGACTTACGGATATGAACAAACGCGGGGAGCTTTTGGCGGTAGGGGAGATAGAGAGCAAACTTACCGGCGCCAAAGTTCTTTCTAGGATGGACATCACCGCGACCTCGTACAAGATTACTGATCCCCAGAACCCGATCCAGCTTGTTATCTTTGAGCGTCTTGAGAACGGCGGTTTTGGCCGTATCCTACGCTATCGCGATACCGGTATCGATCTGGAGTATGTTTATGCGGTGGAAGATGCCACCGGTATCGAGGCCGTGACCGTTCTGAATTATATGAAGAATACTTTTATCAAAATGAGTTTTATCGAAGGGACGGCACCGGACAGCTCGAGCGGGTTGATCGACAGTCCCCAGAATATACTCGAAGCTGGGACGCTCACGATGGTTGGGACCAATCCTCAATATAAGAAGCTCCTTGAGAGGGCCCCGAGCGGCGAATGGATCGTTATGGATCCAAGCGACGGAAGGATCTTTGACGTCTATGCAGCGTTCCCGAGCGATGAATGGGGAGGATTGATACGGAGCCGTGGGCCTCCTGAGACGGGTGCAACAATCCTCGCGGATTATCAATATGTCTATGATACCGCGAGCCGTCGAGTCACTGTCTACGATGTCACCAACCTCCGCTACGCCCTTTACGATTGGAAAGATCCCCAAACACCCCGTCTTTTAGAACAAGGGGCTATTGTTGTTTCTCAAGAAGGTGAGATCACGAAAGTTTTGCCTCCGTCTCAGGTCAAAGCGCAACTCATCCAGACCGCCTACTTTTATGATGCTGCTGAAGTCCGTACTTTTGATTATGCATATGACCTTTTAAATCAAGAGAATGTCTCAGTAGCGATAATCGTTGACAGCCTGACGGAATCCGACCTTAGACGGCTCCTTTCCATTAATAAGGAAGTCGGGATCGCCGTTCTCGAAGGCCGGATCGTTTTATTTACAACGAGCACAGGCCATGAGTTGCGCTTTTCACCGTCAGTTATGGAACTGGTTTCCCATGCAACGTTTGTCATACACACCCATCTCGAGGCGACGGGACCGAGCACGGTCGATATCGCAAATGCTGGATCTTTAGAGGAGTACCTGATCAATGCGCGTGAGCAGGTATTCCGGTATAACAATCAGGGCCTGCAGGGTTCAGGAACAACGCTGACAGGTGCGATTAATGCCTTGAACCAGGCTGTGGTTTCATGGCAAGCGCGTGCGGGGGATGAAGCCGGGGCCCGCGCGTTGCTAAACCAATTCGTCCAGGCGATGGAAGTGCAAAGTCAGACCCCGCAGGAAGCGATGACTATTTTCCGTTCAGATATAATTTTGACGCCTGAACAGGAGCAAGCGTTTACTTTTGCCGAAGCGGCGCTGTTGACTTACCTTCAATCTCTTCCCAACGCCACCATCTCCGACACTTCTACTTTTACGCGCGGGTCCATCACCTGCTATGACCCGACGAAATGCTCGGATCCGAATAGTGCTGATCGCGGCTATTATTCGTTAACGATTACGATAGGGGACGACACTTTCTCTTTTCTGGTGAATATTTTAGCGACAGCGGAAGTAGATAAAGCGCTGCTAGTGGAAGTGGATATCATGCGTACGATCAATGGAATCGATCTGCGCGTCATTGAAACTTATGACCAGCGTGGCAGAATCATTCAGACCAAAAATAAAGCAACGGATGAGCTGATAATGAAAAGGATCTATGACGAAAATAACTCCCGGGTAGTTGTAGCAGACTATTCAGATCATTCGATTAAAGCGTATGTGTTGTCGAACATTGTCGCGGGCACCTTGGGGGATGTGGTTGCCATCGGGACGTTTGATGATGTGGCCAAGGTCTACTCCTTGACGGATATTGCGACGCAGAAAGAAAGAATATTTAGTTATGGTTTGGATGATAAGTTTTTGACCGGTGATGATAAGGAAACAACTCCAGGCGATGAAAGTCTCCCCAATCCTTTTCTGCAGTCCTACGCTAAGGCGCTGTTAGGAGGGGGCGGCGATAGCAGCGCGGAAGAGGACGATGATGCTCGCCGATATAAAAGTCTGGCCCTTGATTATGAGAAATGCGTCAATGACTCTATGAAGAGCGAAAGGGAATGTTCTGAGATTTTGGAGAAGATTAAGGCCATCGAGCGCGATCTGAACAGTGGGGCGGGAGGCGGAGGCAGAGGTAAAGGCGGAAGCCGGTCTGATGGGACGCAGCTAATTGAGACTCCCGATGTGTTCCGACTTCCGTCCCAGTTGGAATTTGTTTTGAACCAGCAGCAGGTGATCACGGATCTTCGCAACAGCCAGATCATTGCTTCGACGCTGGGTGTTGCCGGGAATATCATCAGTCAGATTGTTACGAACATCCGGGGGGCTCAAACGGTCATTTTCTACAATGAAATGGGGAATATCAGTTCTCTCATTAATAATAACGGGCGCACGCATTCGGTATACGTAGACACGGATGGGGACGGCGCGGTGAACTATATCAGTATGTATACGCTCCCGGCTGCTGTGGCCGTCGTAGCGCCGATGACGGTGCCGGATATCACCGGATTGAGTATCACAGGACGTTTTGATTTAGATGAGAACGGCAATATCACAAGCTCTCTTGTGAAAAACTATGATGCGAATGGAATTTATACGTCCACGACATACAGTGTTTTTGGTCCCGGAGCTTCCTACAACGCAGACCACCAGATCCAAAATGGGACGGTGACAAGCACGGAGCGGGTGGAGACCTATGACGCAGATGGGAATGTGCTGACATCGAGGCTTGTGTCCGAGACCGTGGCGACCTACGCAAATGGCAACATCATCAATTCTGTGACCCGGAGCTATGACACTGATGGTACGACTCTTTTAAATACGGTCACAAGCGTTTATACAAATCCTGTTTTCAACGCGGACGGGCGAATCACGGACGGGACGGTGACAAGCACCACGACTCGGGCGGACGAGACGACGGAATCGGTGACGACTGCG
>CAYMER010000241.1:0-4666 GCA_964389345.1 uncultured bacterium
TCTCCAGCGTCTGAGTTGATTCCTCGCCGTAAATTCAAAGATCCAAGGCTCAAACCAGTTCGGTTTGGATCTTAGCATTTGGAATTTATACGAGCATTGCCCGTTCCACAGCCTTCTGCCATCCCTGATAAAGCTTTGCGCGCTTCCCGGGTTTCATGGAAGGAGAAAAAATCCGATCGACCTGGTGCTGTTTTTTGAGGTCATGGCTCTTTTTCCAAAGTCCCATCGTGACGCCGGCCAGATGCGCCACGCCGCGTGCCGTGAGCTCGATCACTTTGGGCCGGACGATCTTCGTCTTCAGGATATTGGCCTGGAATTGCATTAAAAGATCGTTCTTGCACGCGCCGCCGTCGACTTTCAGTTCATGAATCGAACCACCAAACGTTTTTTGCATAATGTCAAAAACGTCACGACTCTGATAGGCGATCGCTTCAAGGCATGCGCGAATGATATGAGGTATCGTGGTCCCGCGCGTGATCCCTGCAATGAGGCCGCGCGCTTCACTGTTCCAATAAGGCGCGCCCAAGCCCACGAACGCCGGCACCACATAGACACCGCCATTATCCTTCAACTTCCGGACCGCCTTTTCAGTTGCTGCGGAACTCTGAATGACTTTAAGACCGTCGCGAAGCCATTGGACCACGGCCCCGCCGATAAAAACAGAGCCCTCGAGCGCGTAAACCGGACGACCTTTAAAATCGCAGGCGAGCGTCGTAAGAAGTCCCGCCTTTGAAGAAACAAATTTCTTGCCGGTATTCATCATGATGAAGCAACCCGTGCCGTAAGTGTTCTTGCTTGTCCCGGCTTCGTAACAACCCTGACCATAGAGCGCGGCCTGCTGGTCCCCCATCACACCCGCAATCGGAATTCCCGCCGGAAGCCCGGCGATCGCCTGCGTCATTCCGAAGATCGATCCGGAAGGTTGCAGTGCCGGAAGGATTTTCGAGGGAACACCCAAGATCTTGAGGAGCTCGGGATCCCACTTCTTTGTTTTGATATTGAGGAGCAATGTGCGCGAAGCATTCGTAAGGTCGGTCACGTGCGCGCGGCCCCCCGTAAGCTTCCAGATGAGCCAGCTATCGATTGTCCCGAACGCGATCTTCCCCAACGCTGCCCTTCGCCGAAGACCAGGCACATGATCGAGAAGCCATTTGATCTTGGTGCCGGAAAAATAAGGGTCGAGCACAAGGCCGGTTTTTTTATGAATGACGGGTTCGTATCTCTTGAGCGCACGGCAGATGTCCGCAGTACGGCGGCATTGCCAGACAATCGCGTGATGGACCGGCCGTGAGGTCGCGCGATCCCACATCACCGTGGTCTCGCGCTGGTTGGTAATACCGATCGCGAGAATTTCCTTCGGCGCGATCTTGCTTTTGCGAATAGTTTTCCGTATCACGGTCTCGCAAGAACGCCAGATCTCCCGAGCGTCGTGCTCCACCCAGCCGGGCTTGGGGAAATATTGTTTGAACTCGCGATAGGCGCTTGCGACGGTCTTCCCTCTCGCGTCAAAAAGAATGGCCCGTGAACCGGTCGTTCCCTGGTCGATCGCCAGAATGTACTTTTTCATATTCGTTCCCACCGTTACACGCCCCGGGGGCGTGAAACCCTCGCACGAACCCGGGGCGTGTAAAGGTCCGCCGAGAGCATTATGTCAAATCGTCCAACACTTTGGTGGTGACAATGAAACTCGCGTTCTTGAGGCGGAGGATGTTCTTGCCTTTCAACACCCACTGCAGGGTCTTCAAAAATTCCGATCGGTCGGCGATATGAACCAGGCACCCGCGAGTAGCAACGCTGATCTGGCCGCGCTCTTCGGAGACTACAAGCGCGATCGCGTCGGTCTTTTCCGTGATCCCGATTGCTGCCCGGTGGCGCGTGCCAAAACTCGGCGAAAGGTCCGAAAGCGTGGCAAGCGGCAGGATCCCTTTTACGGTCTGCATGCGGCCCTTGTACACCACGAGCGCACCGTCGTGCACGGGGGATGTGGTCAGAAAAAGCGGAACAAGGATCTCGGATTTGATCTCGGCATCGAACGGCATTCCGCCCTTCATGTGGGGACGAAGCGGCTGTTTGCGCTGGAGGATGATTAGGGCACCGACTTTGCGCGACGCCATTCGTTCCATGGCCGACCAAATCTCGAGAAGATAATGCGGGAGCTGGGGCGTCTTGTGAAAGATATTGCCCAACCGCTCGACAAGCCAAAGAATCAACGCGGCCAGCATATCCGTCAAAAGCAACCCGCCCGCGACAATGAGGAGCACGATCCCGGCAAGAGATACGAGTTGAACATCTACGGAAGGCGCGGCAAAAAAAAGCGCCGCCCAAAGGCAGAAGCCCCCCGCCAGATATTTAAGCGATGCCTTCAGCCAAACAAGTTTGAACGGATAGAAAAAATACCCGAGCGCGATAATAACGGCTATGACCGTGATGAGCATGTCTCCCCCTTCGAAAGCAACCAAGCCTTAAATATAGTTTCGGCTATTGGAGATTTAAATGAAGCGCGGCACAACGTTCTACGCTCAACGCACAACGAATTAGTTTTGAGTTTTTACGTTGTGCGTTGCGCTTTGCGCGTTGTGCGACGTTTAAGCGGTTTTTCGGATGATAAGCTTAGGAATGTACTTTTTGGAAAGAGGCCGGAAGGCAGGGCGTTCAATCTGCCGGATCAGGATATCCACAGCATCCTTTCCCATTTGGATGAGTGGCTGGTGAACAGTCGAAAGCGGAGGCGAGAATTGTTTTGCGCGTTGGTTGTCATCGAATCCGATCACAAGCATCCTTTTCCCGGATTCTTTCAGCGCCCGGAGCACACCGAATGCGAGATCATCATTCCCGCAGACGATCGCCTCAGGAAGATGCTTTTCACGCAACCAGTCTTTCATCACACGAAAGCCTTCCGTTTCGCTATTGGCAGCCCCCGAACGAAACCAATCTGGGTTGCATTGCACGCGTCCGGTCTTGAACGCACGCATCAAGCCTTTCACTTTGAGCTGAGTATCGATAAAAGGCACGCGAACCGTCTTGCGTCCGTCTTTGAAAAGAACTTCCCACGGCCCGTGGAGCATGCCGATCTTGCGGCGGCCCTTCTTCACAAGATGCGTCACCGCCTGCGCCATGCCCGAATTCACATCCGTGTAGACGCTATTCACTCGAAGTCCTGGAACAGGATCGTTCACGACCAACACGCGGGAGTGACAGGTTGTTTCAATAAGTTTCGCAACCGAAGGATGGATCCACCGCCACGTCAAAATAAGAAGCCCGTCCAATTTGTTTTTCTTGAGGATCGCGTCAAGGCTCGGGTAGGGTTTCGGAGGCATCATGACGATCTTCAAGCGGCTTTTTGAAGCCTTGATCGCAGGAAGAATCCCGGATAAAAGACCGAGGTGATAATTAGAATGGAAAATATCTTTAGCGGAAGTGGTCAATATCCCAAAAACATAAGCGCGCTGTTTATCCGGGGATCCCTTTGAATGCCGCGACCGGGAACCCGAAGCCCCGTGGATTCCCCGAGTTTTCACGCGCCGGCCTCGGCAACCTCGACGGAAATGGCTTTCCAGGCATCTGTCGGCTCGTCGTACTGAGCCTCGATCGTAACGTTATCATCCTTCCGGATGTCTTTGAGGGATTTCACGCCCGAAAAAAGGGTCGCATCCTCAACCAGGATCTCCTTTTTCTCTTCGGTGTCCGTGATCGGATCGATCTCGCTCAACGTGATCGTGTGGGCCTTGGCGTCGATCTTCTGGACCTCCCCGTCGAACCATTCGGCCATCGCCATTCTGCAAGCAAAAAGCAGGAAGAGTGTTATAAAACTTATTTTGAAAATATTCATAAATTCTCCTGTTCCCTATGTACATAGTACTTAGTACTTTGTACATAGCAAGCAAGGTTTTTAGCTTTTCTATGTACTATGGACCATGTACTAAGTACTTTTTTTTAACCGACAATTAATAAATGGCAATCTTTACGAAGGTTGTGGGCAAGCGTGCGTAGGACGTCGCCGCGCAAAAGATTAATAAGCGCGCTGCGTTTCGTAGCGCCGATCGCCACCGCCTTGACGTCTAGTTCCTGGGCCGCGCGCGCGATCAAGCGTCCTGGATTATCCCCCACCATCCAGATCGGGACCGCCGTAATGCCCCGTTTTTCCATGTCTTCCTGAGCTTGCGCGAGCACCTCGACAGATTCTCGTGACGGTTCCATTTCGGTCGGAAGTTCGGGCGACGGAGGTGTTTCTTCCACGTAGCTCAGATAGACTGAATTCTCGCCCATCGCCTTCACGTGAAGAGCGGCCTCTTCAAGAAGCACCGGATTGTATGACTTCAAAGCAACAAGAGCGGAGCTTTTATAAAGTCCCGTGAGCTCTTTTGCTTCAGCCACGGTAAGCACGTTGACGGTCGAAGCCAGCTCCGGCATCGTCACCGGAGCGATCATCTTGGCCGCATAACGCAAGAGCAGACCCACTCCCAAAATGGTCAGGACGAAGAAAAGCGCGTTTTGTTTCTGGATCGCGATCGTCACTTCGATAAAGAGTGTGATAATCGCGCCCGTGGCCAAAAGGACGCGTTCCCAAAGTTTCAACCGGAGTCCAAAGTTTGTCGCGCAAGTCGAAAGATTGAGCGCGATCGCCCCGACGACGCCTATCGCGTAGAGTGCCGCCAAGTGCACAATG
>CAYMER010000242.1:0-8934 GCA_964389345.1 uncultured bacterium
TGACTGGAGTTCAGACGTGTGCTCTTCCGATCTCTTTTGCGCGACGAAAAAGGCAAGCAGTTCGGGAAGCTTGTCGCGATTGCTATGGACATCCAAAAGGGGACGGATGCCTGGGTGGAATTTTTTGACGCAGACGGTAACCTGGCCGGTACGAATGAAATGGTTGCGGCTGAGAAGGAAAAGGACGCGGCTAAGAAGGAAGTGGCTGCGGCTAAGATCGAACATTCCCGCCAGCTGGTTGAAAAACTTTTCCGCACTATTTTGACGCCCGAGGGACAGGCGGCCATTTTGAAGTATGCCGCGGATGTTGATGAAATGGATATTCATGCGGGAAAGAGCAAGCGCGGTAAAGAAGGCGACGTGGCGGCCATCGCCCGCGATCTGGCACTGAATGACAAGCTGAAGACCTTAACGGATGTCAAAGAAGAACTGGATATCCGCACCCAAATATTCCAGGAAGCTCCGAAGCTTGGCGAAGATTTCAGGCTGCATGCCACTGAGCTGAACTTTTATGCGGAAATGTTCCGTACATTCAGGGAGCTTTATCCCAAAATGACCGTGCCGCAGATGTTTGATCTGATCAAGGCGGCCATGAGTTCCCGGGGAGAATTATTGCAGACCACGATTCCGTTTTTGGAAAAGAGGACGAAACCCGATTTGCTAACGCCTGCTGACTATAAAGCGTTTCTTGAAAGGGCGCGTTATCTTGCCGGGCAGACCGTGGATTTCAGCGCGGCCTTTCAGCTCGTGACGGACTTTTTTAATGATCAGAAAAGACGGATTCCGGAAAAACGCGCGGCGTTTGAAAAGGCAGCCGATTGGATCGCGGAACAAGAAAAAATAAAAACGCTTTTGCAGGCAGGATACGTGCTCACGCATTTTGATGATGCTGGAGATCCCCTCCCCATGGAAGGCTCTGATATTTCTTCCTGGATCGATAATATCCGCCGAGGATTTTTTGGCGAGGATCAGATCGCCGCGGTGATGGATAACGTTCAGGTGCTTAAATACGACGGCGACATCGAGATCTTGAATAACGCGGCTAAAGGGAAATTCTTGCGCGCCTATGCGGAGCGCATCCTGCTTGCCGGCGCTATGTCCGAAACGGATGTTTCGAAGGTATTGGACGCCAGTTTCTCAAAGCGTGACAGCCGCAGACGCTATGATTTCAAAGCGATTGAGGCGGAAATCCAGGCGAGGATCAAAAATCCGGAAGAGAGGCAGAAGATCCTTGATGCGATGAACAAGTTCCCGGTCTTTAAGTACTGGGAGAAAATGGGGCTTGCCAGGGATGCGGTCAATCAGAAGCGCTCTTCGGAATGGGTGAGTTTGTGGTTTGACTTTGTTTCTGTTCTGGAAGAGGCGGCTTTGGTTGAGGCGAATAAGTTCATTGATACGGCCCAACTGAGCTTTGCCGTCCGGCGAGCCTTGAAGGGGACTGTGACTGTTGATTCCATGAAGTCCTTTTTGGTGAGTCCCGAGGATCCGTGGTATAAAAAACCTTTCAGCTCGGCTCAGAACCGCAGGCTTTTCAGGCAAATGCGCTTTGTTGGGGCATATCATGATTTTGCGTTTATGGATATGGGGCCTACGATCAATAATTATCAGCGGTTGGCGGGGACCTGGAATATGGTCTTTAAACAGCTTCCGGGTACGGCCGAGGTTGATTTCGGAACGGAAGTTTGGAATGCGATGGATCAGGATCCAGTTTTCTTGCAGTGGAAGACCTCGGACCGTGAAGCCTTGCAGCGGCAGGCGATCGCTCACTTTCAGATGATCGATGCGTCCTTTGCGGATAAATATTATGCGGCACTTGTGGGGAAGCGCACTCAACTTACCGAGGCAGAAAATCAGGAAATATGGGGTAAGGTCCGGGCCGCCCAGCAGGCGGTCCGTGTTCAGATGAAACAGGCGGTCATTGATTCGCTGATTTCTCGGGCGAATGGAGAGCCGGAACGCGCCGCGTTCCGGAAAGAGAGCCTCACGCTCCGGGCAGAACTTTTGGAGCTACGGGGTGTAGCGAAAAATGCATGGAAATCCCGGCGCGACTTCTATGAAAATAATCGCGTACTTCCCGAAGGGAAAACGGAAAAGGAGATCGCGAACGGACTTCAAGCAAGATATACGGAACTTCTTTCGAAGATCCCCGCCGGAGAAAAAGGATTTTATCCTAAGGAGCTCGATAAATACACGCTAGAGGCTCTTGTAAAGGAAATGATCGTTTGGGGCTACGACGCAAACGATGTCTTTTACCGTTTTGTTCAGATGAGTTATGAGGGCGAAGGAGCCTATCGCAGGGCGTTCAAGATCCCGGACGCCACCCGGTTGACACGTGAGCAATCCGGAGAAGTTAGCGCGTATGCGGAAGAGCTTTTTAAGTCCGTGGGATTCCTTGTTTCAGGCGAATACCCCGGTGAAGCAGAAGCCCTCAAAAGGGTCGGAAGGCCGCTGGGCGGGATCATGGCGACGGAGTTGGCGCGTTTTCAGGACCGGCTGGTGATGAGGGATCAGTTGAAAGATCTTTTTAATAAGAAGTTCGGTAATACGGACCAGATCCATGAAAATAAAACTGACGTGAACAGAAAGGCCTACCTTTGGGCAACCAAGTTGCAGGAGAGAGTCAAAACCGTTAAGGATGTTGAGGCGTGGGTCACTCAGGCCCAGGCATTGAGGACGACAGCTCCTCAGCTGTCCTCCAGCGAAGCGTTAGCTCTGATGGATACCTGGATCGATTTGGGCATCGCGGATGCGCCGTCTCGTGAGAAAATCTGGGATGACGCTCAGATGAAGTCTGAGTGGGACACCTACCGCGCGGGCCTGGTCAATTACGCGCAAGGTCCGGGTTATGAAAAAGCATGGCGTAACTTCTGGCTGTATGATCCGGCTACGCAGGTGATGCGTGATTTTAACGCCCCAGAATTCCAGAAATTGGTCAATGAAAGGATCGCCAAACGGCACATATCGCCCGTCCAGCTCAAAGCCCTGACCGACCAGGTACTGAAGACCGATCAGTTGATCCGTAATATCATCCGCCAGCAAGGCGAAAAAAAGAGATCCGACAAAAGCCGGCTTATCGAAGGGATCCGCGCCATCTCCGTTGTGGACCTGCTCTTCTATTATGATGCCATTTCAAACCCCGGCGAAAAGATCGATCTTGTTGGGCTCTCGGTACAGGACTCTTTCCGGTTTGTTGATAGTGTTTTGATCGTGGATTTTGACGCCAACTCTTTGAAAGGTAACGGTTTGATAGATGGATGGGATCAAAAAGGACTTGATGCGATAAGGAACAAATTTGGGAAGGGCGAAGCTGTTTCTAAAAAAGAATGGGCAGAAGCTCTGAATAAGAATCTCGCGGTCAGAATGCGTGACAGTGACTACCAGAGCATTTCAAATAACTCCCAAATAATGGGTCGTCTTGATAATGAGGCCAAGGCCCTGCTCGCAAGAGCGTTGGATTCCAAACAGCCAGCCATGGCTCAAGAGGAAGTAGAGCGTCTGAACAGGCGTTTACTCGAGGCTGTTTACCCGGAGCAAATCGTGAAGGTTAAAGAACGCACGGATAAACAGGCCTGGCAGAAGATGGTCCAGGATGCCGTGAGCTCCGCCAAGAAATTCGAACTCGAGGAAGGGATGCTCCCGAAAAAGTTCGACCTTACGGAGTTCATTACGCCGAAGGCGCCCGCGCCGGTTGAGAGCAAATTCCAGCAGTGGCGCAATGACTTGGACTGGAAATTCAAGAGTCTGATGCGGGGCACTTTGGATCTTGAAAAGAACGGATGGATGAATATTGTCGTTTTTTCGGCCATTGCCGGCGCACTGCTTTTTATTATCAGCGCGATTCGCGATTTACTTCGGAAACGGGCCGGAGCCAGGTATGGAGAACGTTGGGACTGGGGGTACCGTGTTTATGCCGCTATTCTTTTTGGAGCAACTACGGGGATCATGGGCATCTTTGCCGCGGTCAAGAATCTTGATGTTTTCTCAAGTGAGGTGTTGGTTTTCACCCTCGCGGCTAATTTTTATCTGATCTATCACATCATTAATATCTTCCTGCAATATTTTGTCGGCAATGTTCTCGGCGCTCGCAAGGTCCATCCCATGAAGCCTTCGGTTTTTCAGCAAAGGCCGGGACCTCGTGCGCCCGGAAGGTCTGAAGCCCGTTCGGAAGTTCGGCCAACGGACGATGAGGAACGGGAAAAGCGCGATGCTGCGGTCATAAGTAAATGGAAAACCATGCCCCCAATGCCGCCCGAAGGACAAATTCAGGCGCTTGAAGAACTTCTTCGTCCGGACCGCGATGATCTGGGAGAAATGCAAAGGTGGGTGGGCCATCTTGTCAGAGTGCTTGAAGAGGCTCCGTCGTCCTTGAAGCTCTTCCTTTTTGCCCGCGACTGGGATAGCCCTACTTCCAAAGAAGACGGCATGGATGCGAAAACATTCATGCTTGCAGCCATGCGTGGCGCCAAAACAGTTGACGGGCGCACTGTCGATCTGTTGGCAGAGTATGGAGATCGCGTTGTCGTGTTTACCCGTGGCGGGTCGATTGAAAAGCCTTACGACTATCAGTCGATCATGCGATGGTTGAAGACCGGGAAGAATACCTTAGAGGGAAATATCAGCGAAGATATTGTTGACCCTACTGAGCGTGCGGAGTTTGAAGCGAAATGGGGAAGTGAAAAAAAATGGGGATTGTGGGATGGGCATAATGCCAGGAAAGGCCTGGAACCTGAGCTAGACGCAAATGGTCGTCCTAAGAAGGACGAAAATGGTAATCTTGTGTATCCGCTTATTCCCGTTCCGCTGATTGACGGTGTGTTGAACAATGAGACAGGTGAAGCTGTTCCTCTCGATGGACCGGACGAGAGTTTGCCGCCTCTAGTGCGTGAGCTCAAGAACACGGAACTTGGCCAGTCAAAAGTAGCGCATTTCCTTGTCTTTGATGCCGAGATCGGTATGACGGGGGAGGATGTGTTCTGGACGTTCGCAAAAATGAATGATCCTCGGAATTTTGACAGAAACGGGAACAGAGAATACGGGATGTTCCAGCCTCGCCAGATCGTCCGGAACGAAGGGGAAACGGTCCAGACGTTCAATGAAAGTCATGCCGGCGGATCGCTCTGGTTCACGCATGGCGCTCTTAGCCGGTTTTTTAAAAGGATCCGCGCGTTCGGGAAGTTCGGGATCGTTGTTGACAAATATTACGATGACGTCATGAAGCCGACGAAGGACGAGCCGTTCGGCCCTTATATTGGGGCATCAGTCAGGGCAAGTGATATGATCTTATATCCCAAGACTTTTGTCTTTACAAGCCTCCTTCTTTTCATCGTTGCTCCCATCGCCGTGACCCTTCTGGTGAATGCATTTCTCGGTCTGCTCGTCTTTTTACTGGCGGTTTCCATTTTCCCGACGTTTTTTTCAAGGTGGCCGCACGTTGAAGGATCGGGTACTTCCCGGGCACTTTTGAGTCATGACGAGTGGGAAGCGGTCTTTACGTCGGTGGCGCTGATGAACGACATCGTGATGGAAGATGACGCGAAGGCGAAGCCGATCAACTGGCTTGAGCGACTCTATCGCTGGATCGGGACTTTTGATGCCAATAGTATTCTGGCGAGGGCTCGTAATGCCCACTATTTCCGCCAGTCGAACCGGGTCTTTAATAACGTGATCATCCGCGGACTGTTTGCCACGGCGATCTGGCTGGTCGTAATTCTTGTGGGAGGTGCTGAGACGTCGGTGCCCGGACTTGGCGGGGTTTCGAGGCCGTTGCTCGGGGAGTTGTTGTATTCCGGGACGATGATCGCGCTATTGCATACCAAGATCACTGGACCGCTCATGAACTACTTTAAGAAGCTTGGATGGGGATGGGGCTCCGTTGTTGCGATCATCATGGGCGTAGCCATTTGGAAACTTCAATTGGATGCAGTCTTCATAATGGTAGCGTTGTCAGGCTTGGTCGCTTTGGTCGCGATCTTCCTGCCCCACGGTTGGGGTACGAACCTCTATTTCCATATTGGGGAAAGGGAGCTTTCCGGAACTGCGAGGTTGAAAGGAAATATCAAACAGACCCGGCTGAAAACGGCGCTTTTCGCTCCGCTCCAGATGGGCGACATGATCAATCAGGGCGGGGAGGAAACGGCCGCTTCGACCGGTTTTCTTCTGAATTATCTGGATTATTCGATTCGCTACATTCGAAAGGCGTTTTCAAGCGTTTATTCCATGCTTAAGACCAAACGGGTGACGGCGCTTGCACAGCCCAAGATCCCGAAGGAAACAATTTTTGACGCCATTCGCGCGCTTCGCAGAACGGTTACGGTTGGGTTGGTTCTTCTTTTTGGAATGTGGGGCGCGGGGTGGATGCCGGATGCAGGATTGGGGGCGCTGCAGGTGGACCAAGCGGGGCAGTTCTGGATCGCGCTCGGTTTTACCATTGTTTTTCTCGGAAATTATGTCCATGTTTTTTCTAAATGGATCGCCAATAAAGTAAAATTGGCGAATGCGGAGTTCGAGCTTGAAAAAGAGAAAAAGAAAGAAAAAGACCTTGAAGAAATGGCGGCAAGGGATGCCGCTGCTAACGGGACTACGATCGAGGAGGAAAAAACGAGATTACGGCAGAGAGGCCAGGGGGCCAATTTAAGCAAGGCCGCAGATTTTGAAGCTGAGATCGAGGATGCTAAGCATGCCTCTTTCTTGAACAAATGGGATATTCTTAAAACTCTATTTCATCCATTCGTTTTGTTCGCCGCTGTGTATCTCGCGCCCTATTATGGTCCCCTTCTTGACCAGCATCTCCTGGGCCGCGCGCTGCCGATCCATCTGGCTTTGATCGGCGGGCCTTTTATTGCGTTCTTTCTCGGATTCGAATTCCATAAAACGAAGCTGTTGAAATATTTTTCCGAGAAATCCAGGCCCATCGCGACGCTCATCGGATCAATAACATGGGCAGGTACTTTCTGGTATTACGTGGCAATGGAGCGCCTCCCATGGCTTGGCGCACTCTACCATCATGCGTTGAGTTGGCTCGGTATTATGTCCACGACGAGTTCCGCCGAAGGGTTTGTGATCAGCGGTTCGGGACTTGGCGCTATGCTGGGCACGAACCCTGTCTTTGTTCTTCTTCATATTTTCGTGTTCATGGGGATCTCTCTCCTGGTGGTTATCGGGGCCGTCCTTGGGATCTATCATTATGTAGAAAGCCTCTCGAGCTATTTCTCCAAAGACAAAAAATTTAGAAAAAACTTTAACGCCACTGAATTGGGAGTTGTGAAAAAGGCGCTAGAGGACTGGAAAAAGTACCATCAGACGAAAGCGGAGCGAGAGGCCGAAGCACAAGCCCAACAACCGCCAGCTCCTCCTGCAGGCGGTCCGCGGTCTGAAGTTAGAGCCGTAACCGATCAGGCTGTTCTTGATAAAGCGGTCTCGATGGCGGATAGCCTCTATAAAGGTTGGTCTCGAAAATGGTTCTGGCAGTATCGTTTCAGAGATTATGCCGGCACAAAGCGACAACTGGATAATTTATGCGCCAAGCTGAATCTAAAGTACAGTAGGCACTTCATTGGGCTTGATAAAAAACCGATTTCCAATGATGAATTTATTTTTCAGATCATTGCATTGAATCGGTTAGGTTTCGATTTTGATGCTCTTGTCGGCAAGACTCAAGACGAAGTGTCACGTTGGGGAAGGAAGAGCCTGAGCGGAAAGCGTGATAATTGGGAGAAATCAGAGGATGGAGACTATGAAGATGTGTTGATAGTTAATGTTGCGGGATACCATGAAATCCATTTGGTAGCGATGGCCCGTTCCCACGTGAGATTAACAGATGCGCAAGAAAAACAACACAAGGATGAAATATTTGAACTAGCTGGAAATGTAAAACAATCTGAAGGCGTTACGGTTTCCTTTTCTCCAAGTAGTTTATCGTTCGACTGGTCTTTTAAAGATGGCCCAGAATTTTTATCTCCTAAGACTAAACATGAGAAATACACGATATCGCTATTTGACGCCACGCCCCCTTTGGGAAAAGGAATAGTATTAGTTAGAGGTAATTCTTCAATAACAGCGCCGTTGCTTTTAAAAGAAGCAATCAAAGTAAGTTTAGGGGCTTTTAAGGGGCTTAGATATGACACGAAGCATATGAATGTAGACGGGTTAAACCATCTTGAAGGGGAAGAGCGTTACAAACTGGTAGAAAAATGGTTGACGGAAGCTCTGCGATCAATCCCTACAGCTGCTCGGTCCGAGGTGAGGAATGCGGTGTTGGCGGATCTCACCACGATCATGGCGCGGCAAGATGCGCTGCCTGAGAAGGCGGATCTGATCATGGTGTTCGGAAGTCCGGATAAAAGGGTGCCGGTAGAAGTGGCGGGTATGTGGAAGGATTACGCCGCAAAAGGCGTGACGCCAAAGATCCTTTGTGCCGGCGGCAATGGCGAGGCGCAAAGGTATCAAGCAGCATTGGTTTCCGCAGGTATTCCTGAGAATGCCATCCTGATTGAAACCGAGTCTGTTGATATGAAGACGAATGCTGAAAACAGTGAGAAAGTTCTGAAGAACGCGGGATTCGATCCTCAGGATATTGTTTTTGTTCACGCGCCGTTCCATGTTTTGAGAGGCGCGGACGCGGCGGTCAAAGTTTTTGGAAACAAGATCAAGGCCATTCGCGCGGCCTACGTTCCCAACAACGCCTCTTTAACTGATGCCAAAGTTGTTGCCACGATCGAAAAACAGGCTGACAAAGTCGCGAAGATGCCGTCCATTGCCGAATCTTCGGCTGTTGCCGCCAAACTCGCTGAGTATGAGAACCTCGGCGGAGCCCGGTCCGAAATGCGGGCGATGGTGTTTACGGCGGTGGCGCCGGAGATCACGCTTTACGATGCGGCGAAGACGCGAGTGGCTTAGGCAATTAGCGGCGCGAAGGAAACGGACCCGGCGAAACGA
>CAYMER010000243.1:0-2867 GCA_964389345.1 uncultured bacterium
CCAAGCATTCCGGGCACGAATTGCATCATGCGGAAACCCTTCGCGGTAACGGAAGCGATGCCCCACTCGGAAAGACCCGTGCCGCCCTCGCCCCTTAGGGCGCGGACCACACGTTCTGCCGTGGATTTTCCGACCGCTTTGTTGTCCCCAAGGTCCTTTTCGAGCTTGCCGGGATTACTGAGTGCGGTCGAATACTGAGACTGCTGTTGCTCCGCCTTTGCACCGGCCTGCTGACGGCTCTCATACGTCTTCAGAATGAATTCTCCAAACAGGACGATCGTCCGGACAAAGTTGACCAGGTCGCGGCCCTGCGTCCGCGCCACCGAGAAATAACCAAAGGTCTCGCTTTTTTGATCGTTATTGAGATTCTTGATCTGGGACATCCGGAACATGTCCCACTGGTGCTCCATTCCGTATTCCACCAGCTCGACCTTGTCCAGCTGGAACGCCTGACGAAGTTCTTCGGTCTTAAACCCGGCGTCGAGCAGGCGACCGATAACGCTCTTGGTAGGGATCCGCTCGCCGGACCGGTCTTTGGTGCCGAGCAGTTCATCCATCACATGCAGGATCTCGCGGCGGACAAAATCCTCGCCACTTACGCCGAGCTTATCCAGGAACACGTCACGGTCGATGATCTCGCCCTCCTCGTAAGCCGTGATCACATCCTGTAACTTCTTCCCGCGCCCCTTGTCGTCGGGATTCTGCTCCCGCAATCGCGCGAGACCTTTGCCGATCATCTCGTCCCTGAGGAGTGTCGTTACCACGAACTTTGAGGATTCCGACATATCCAGCGCCTCGCGGTATTCCAGGTTGAGCGAGAGAAGGTCCAGCGCACCTTTTCCGTCGGCCCCGAAGATCTTTTCGAACGCGGCGTCGAACGCGGGGCCGCTGAGTTCGCCCCAAAGTCTCAAATTCTCCTTCGCGTCCGCACGTCTTTGTTCGTAGAGAGCCCGCACCTCCGGTTTTTGGGCCCGCGAGTCGGACCGGCTTTCGAGGTCTTTCAGGTCCAACTCGGCGCGCTGCACCACGCGCTGCAAGTAAGCTTTGAAACTGTCAGAGGCCGGACCACCGAATACCTCGGACAAGCTCTGTTTCAGGACTTCCTTGTCGTAATACAGATGGACTTTACCCTCGTTACTGCGGTCGCGGCCGATCAACTGCGCCAGAAGATGCGACGCGAACGTTTCCACGCCGATCCCGAAGACATGCGTCCTGCCTCGGCCTTCCATTTCGACCCCCAATTCCTTCAATTGCTTGCGGGCAAGGTCAAAGCCGGTCGCGATACGAAGCGTTCCGACTACGACGATCTTCTTCACCTCTTGCTTGTTTTTGACGATATCCGCGATCTCCCGGATCTGATCCGACGTAGCGCCCAATTCCACGGTCATGGGCGTCGACTCAAATTGATTTGCGTCTAAGAGCCCGCGGATTGCGTCTTCTTTAAGGATTTCTCCGATGACATCGCGGACAACTTCGTGTTCTGACAGAAGTACCAGATTCCCCTGTTTTTCGCCGTCCAGCAGAATGGTCTGGCGGATGGTTTCTCGCAGGCCGTCTTTGAACTTTTGCCGGGCCTCCGTATTGTTTTTGATCCTCGCCAGATCATAGGAGTTGATCTTCTCCAGGCGTCCGGTCGTCATTAGATACCGGAGATCCGGCATACTGTTGCCAAGCTCAAGGAGTTCGTTCCCGGTCAGGAGGCGGATATTTTCCGGCATGGTCGCAGTCATCGCCACGGCGCCCCAGCAGAAGTTCCGCTGGATCGGTGTTCCCATCCGCGTTTCAAGGCGACCAATCCCTTCCACGTCAAACCACTTCCGGAGTCCGGTCTCGCGGCTAAAATCGATCGCGTCCGCATTTTTCAAGCGGTACTGGACCTTGCCGTCCGCGAGCGTAACCGCTTCAAAGGCTTTATCAAGTCCGACGTTCATCCTGGTTGCAGTCGCGTCGCTCGCGAGCACGCCGAGCTCTCCGGTACGACGATCAGCCGCCTGCGATTGCCGTAAAGTCGAATGCCGCTCCGAAAGCGTCGGATTCTTGGAAAGATCCTTGCCTAAATTCTCCTGGAAGAACTTGAACGTCGCGGCAATCTGAAGCGCGATATCGCCCGACTGCTGGTCTTCGTGAATAGCCTGGGAGTCTGCGGGTTTCAACGTCACGAGACCGTTCTTGATGGTTTCTTTCATGGTCAGGCTCGTTCCGAACAATCCGCGGAAGAGAGAGTCGAACTCGCGACGATATTTGAAGCCGCACTTTTCCCCCTCGGCGCGGAGGATCTCCATCGCCCTGCGGTTGAAATGGAAGTTCCCGTTCTGGTCCATCGTATAGGCCGCGTTTCTTTCATTGGCGCCCTGATTGTAGTTTTGCACAAAATCATCGTAACCTTTTTTGACAAGCCTCGTCGCTTCCGAAGCATCCTCACGGACCATATCCTGCAACACCTGACAGAACCGGAAACCCTGGCGAAGCGGAGATTCATCCACGAACTTCACTTTTTCGCTCTCAGCAACGATCGCTTTCACGCGGCTGAACGCCGCGAACTGGGCTTCGTCCAGAACCGTTCGTTGGAAAATACGGCCCCATGCATTGATGAGCGCTCGGGCGGCGGGATCTTTGAGGGCATTATCCAGATGCGAGCGCGTGGTGATATCGGTCACAAGCACGCCGTTCTTTGTGTTGTCGATCTCCTCAAGAAGTTTCGCATAGCCGCCTTCCCGCTCAGCCGCATTGGCACCAAGATAACGGTTCGCGTTGATAAGGCGGATACCGCGGAACGCGGCGAATTTTTTGTAACTAACACCGATCGCTTTATTGATCATACCGTCCAGGTTTGCCAGATGATGACCGCTTTCCGGACCGACCCCCGC
>CAYMER010000244.1:0-4135 GCA_964389345.1 uncultured bacterium
TCTCCGGAGCCGAGGATCTTCAATCCATCATGAAGTTCCTTGATGACGTTTTTAGCAAGCAAAATTTCAGGAGTAATTTCCTTATCTTCGAGCTTTGCCAACGTCTGAAGGTTCACGATCGCATAAACCTTTTTGAACGCCTTGCGATTAAAACCCCGTTTCGGAAGACGCCGATAAAGAGGATTCTGTCCGCCCTCAAAGCCAGGATTTAAAGCAAAGCCCGAACGGGCCCGCTGCCCCTTGTGTCCTTTGGTCGAGGTTTTTCCGTGACCGGAACCAATCCCGCAACCCAAACGTTTCGGACGTTTTTTATAAGGAGTTTTATGTCTCATGACGCCTTTTCACTTTCTATGTCATAACGAACTTTGCGATCCACGAGCGCGGTCAGCCCGTCGATCGTGGCCTTCAAAACGTTAATGGAATTATCGCTGCCAAGACTCTTCGTTAAAATATCCTTGATCCCGCAGGCTTCGCACGCCGCGCGCACCGAACCACCGGCGATAATCCCCGTACCGGGGGACGCAGGCTTCAAAAGCACTTTCGCCGCGCCGTAGCGACCGATTACCTCGTGAGGGATCGTCGTCCCCTTGAGCGTAATCTTGATGAGGTTCTTGCGTGCCGCGACAAGCGCCTTGCGGATGGCATCGGCCACCTCGTTGGCCTTGCCCTGCGCGTACCCCAGCTGAGCCTTACCGCTACCTACTACCACCAAGGCGCTGAATGAAAACCGTTTTCCGCCTTTGACGACCTTGGCGCAACGATTCACCTGAATGACCTTTTCATAGTTGGTCGAACCGTCGGCCGACATAGAGGGCGTTCGAGAAGACCGCGAGGGAGATTGAGGAGCTCTCGGACCCGATCTTTGCTGTGTTTTCGGCGCTACGGCTGTCTTTTCCATGCTTCGTGGATTTCCTTTCGGCTCGCCCCGGTAGAGGCTGAAATCTTTTTATTTTTTAAACTATCCTTCTACAAACTTTCAAACCCCATTTTCTTCGGTAAAGCCTCTAACGGAGTAAATACTTTAAAATTGAATTCCGTTCTTACGGATTGCTTCGGCCAAAGCTTTCACGCGGCCATGATAGAGATAACCGCCGCGATCAAACGAAATTTTTTGCACACCTTTTTTCTTTAGCTGTTCGGCGAAAAGTTGCCCCAGCTGTTCCGAGACGTGGACCTTTCCTTTCTTGGAAGCCGCTTTCGCAACTTTCTCATCTAAAGAAGAAAGCGAGGCGAGTGTTTTCTGGGAAACGTCATCGATCGCCTGGACAAAAATATTTTTCAGAGAACGGTGCACAACCACCCGCGGCCTTTCGGCCGACCCGATGACCTTTTTCCGAACCCGACGATGCCTTTGGATCCTTCCCCATTCTTTATCTTGGATCATAAATTCTAAACTCCTCTTTCAGGATTAGCTGACCGTTTTACCCTGTTTGCGGCGCACATGCTCGCCAAGGTAACGAATGCCCTTCCCCTTGTATGGTTCGGGCTTCATGAAACTACGGATCTCGGCGGCCGTCTGCCCAACACGCTGTTTGTCGGCCCCTGTAATGGTAATCGAGGTCGGCTTTGGGCATTTAATCTCTACGTCTTTACCAAACGGGTAATCAATAGGATGTGTGAAACCGAGCAAAAGGGTCAGCACGTTGCCCTTCACGGAAGCCTTCATGCCGACGCCCACGATCTCAAGTTCTTTGGCATAACCCTGCGTCACGCCGATCACCATATTTTGAATCAGGCTGCGCGTCAAACCATGAAGCGCGCGATCCGTGCGGATATCCGTAGGACGAGTGACCTTCACTTCCGTTCCCTCGACATTGACCGTAATACGAGGATGAACGCTCAGAGTAAGTTCCCCTTTGGGCCCATGAACTTTCAAGGTCGTGCCTTGCACCGCAACTGTTACTTTTTCAGGGATCGTAACTGGCTTTCTTCCGATGCGTGACATAATTTCTTCTTATCTCTCTTTGATTAAGCTTACCAAACCGTGCAAAGAAATTCACCGCCGGCCTTGGCCTCACGAGCCTGCCGTCCGGTTAAAACACCCTTGGGTGTTGAAAGGATCGCCACCCCGAATCCTCCGAGCACTTTCGGGATCTCCTGATAACCGACATAACGGCGCAACCCCGGTGTGGAGATGCGCTTCAGCCCCTGGATCGCCGCCTTCTTGCCTCCGGAAAGATATTTCAGATGGATGCGTACAAAATTCTTATTTCCATCGTTAAAGGGTTTTACGTTCTCGATGAAACCCTCACTCTTCAAAAGCTCCGCGATCCGTATCGTGAGCACAGAAGCCGGGTCGGTCAATTTTTCCTTATGCGCCTTCGAGGCGTTCCGGATCGACGTTAAAAAATCTCCGATAAAATCATAGCGTGACATGAAAACCTTTCCTCCTGATTACCAGCTGGATTTGACCACGCCCGGCAGCATGCCCGTGTTGGCCAATTCCCGGAAGCAGATACGGCAGATGGAGAATTTCCGGATATAGCCGCGCGGACGTCCGCACCGCTGGCAGCGGTTGTATTTTCTGACCTTGAACTTTGGTTCTAATCTCTGCTTAACAATCAAACAAGTCTTTGCCATTTGAAATCCTTTATTTCCTGAAAGGAAAGCCCAAAAGCTCCAGGAGCCGCTTTCCTTCTTTGCTGTTCTCTGCCGTGGTCACAAACGTGATATCCATGCCCTGGGTCTTTTTTATCTTGTCATACTCCACTTCCGCAAAGATCGTTTGCTCGGTGAGCCCGATCGTGAAATTCCCGCGCTGGTCGAAACTTTTGTCCAAAAATCCACGAAAGTCACGGATACGCGGCATGGCAAAATTAAAAAGACGATCCATAAACTCGTACATGCGGCTTCTCCTGAGCGTCACTTTCAGTCCGATCGGAGAACCTTCGCGAAGCTTGAAAGCTGAAATGGACTTTTTTGCGCGCGTCACCACCGGCTTTTGCCCGACGATACGCGAGAGTTCGATCGCGAGCTGGTCCAGGATCTTGATATCCTCCTGGCCTTCTTTCACGCCCATGTTGACCACGATCTTCTCCATCCGAGGAGCTTGCATGGGGTTTTTATAACCGAACTCTTTTTGGAGCTCCGGCACAACCTCCGTGCGGTATTTCTCAAACAATCTTGGAAGTACAGTCACTTTTTGATTCATAATGTTTATAAAACCTCACCTGACGCTTTAACAATGCGGTGCTTGGTCCCGTCCGCGAGGATGGAATACCCGACGCGGGAAGGCTTGCCGCTACGCGGACAAATAAGCATGACATTCGAAATATGGAGCTTCCCTTCCATCTTCGTGATCCCGCCTTTTGGATTTTCCTGGCTCTTACGCAAATAAACGGTTTGGTAATTGATTTTCTCGATCAAAAGCCTTCCCTCTTTCGGAAATGTGCGCATCACGCGACCCTTTTTTCCGCTATCTTTGCCCTTGATCACCATCACTTCATCACCTTTACGGATCTTCATAACTTAAACGACCTCCGGCGCAAGCGAGATGATCTTGGAGAAATCACAATCACGGAGCTCGCGGGCCACGGGGCCAAAAATACGTGTCCCGCGCGGGTTCTTCTGGTTATCGATTAACACGATGGCATTCGAAGAAAATTTCACGGAAGAGCCATCCTTACGACGGATCGGGGATTTTGTCCTCACAACCACCGCCCTCACAACCTCTCCTTTTTTGACCGCACCGCTGGGAAGAGCTTCCTTCACAGACGCGGTGATGATGTCGCCTACTTCGGCGGAACGCTTACTGTGACGGCCGATCACACCGATCATAGCCGCTTTTTTTGCGCCGCTGTTATCGGCGATCTCGAGAACACTTCGCATCTGGATCATGACGGCAGTACCTTCACGAGGCGCCAACGTTTGGTCTTGGAAAGCGGCCGGGTCTCAACAATCTGGACGTGACTGCCTTCCTTGGCCTCGTTCTTCTCATCATGTGCAAAATACTTAACATGCCGCTTGATAATTTTTTTGAATTTGGAATGCTTCAACAGGCGAGTCACAAGCACCGTAATGGTCTTGTTCATCTTCGAGCTGACGACCACACCCTCACGAACTCGCTTCCCTTGAGCTTCAGGCCCGTTCTCGGTCATGACTTTTTCTCGCCTTTCTTCTTTTCGGTGATCACGGT
>CAYMER010000245.1:0-7142 GCA_964389345.1 uncultured bacterium
GATGTTCCAAGGCAAACGCGTTGATCCCCTCGCGCAGAAGCGGGATATTTTTCTCCGGGACCGTCAGACCGGCCGCTTGCTCATGCCCGCCAAATTCTTCGAGGAGTTTTTCGCAAGATCGCAACGCGTTGAAAAGATGAAAACCCTTGATGGAACGTCCCGATCCGCGCCCCACGCCCGCTTCCACGGAGATCACAATCGCCGGCCGCTCGAACTTTTCCACAAGTCTTGACGCCACGATCCCGATCACGCCCCGATGCCAGCCTTGCCCGTCCACCACGATTACGCGTTCGCGGTTAAAATTAACCGTCCGTTCGACCTTGCGTATCGCTCCCTGCGTGGTCTCACGCTCCATCTTCTGACGGGACTTGTTCTCCTCATTCAGGATCTTCGCGAGACTTTCAGCTTCGCGGGGCACTTTTGTCATCAAAAGTTGGAGCGCTGTGTCTGCAGAACTCATGCGTCCCGCTGCGTTCAGCCTTGGCCCGAGGATGAACCCGACATGACCGGTATTGACCTGGGAGGCTTTCATCTTGGCAACTTCGGCAAGCGCGCGGATGCCCATGTTTTTCCGCTCCGAAAGCATGGTCAGCCCTTTCTTTACAAGGATGCGATTCTCACCCGTGAGCGGTGCGATATCGCTAATCGTGGAAAGTGCCACAAGATCCAGATGCTCGAATGCCGCGTCTCCCATCAAGGCCTGACTTAATTTGAACGCCAGCCCTGCCGCCGAAAGGTCTTTGAATGGATAGGAACAATCTTCCTGGAGCGGGTTGAGGATCAGATGTGTATTGGGCAGGCCGCCCACTGGAAGACGGTGATGATCGATCACGATTACGTCCATGCCGTGGGCGCGGGCGATCTCGATCTCATGCTTGGCCGTGATCCCGCAATCGACCGTCACGATGAGGCCCACGCCCTGTTCACGGGCCTTGTGGATCGCGGCTTCGCTCACGCCATAGCCGTCGCGTTCGCGCTCCGGAAGGAAAGTCGTGTATTCACCGCCAAGCTTTTCAAGCGTCTTTGCCAATACCGCGACGCCCGTGATCCCGTCGACATCGTAGTCGCCATGGATGAGAATCTTTTCCCGGGCCTGAACGGCTTTTTCGATGCGGTCTTTCACTTCCTTCATATTTTTCATTAGAAAAGGATCGTGGAGCGCGAAAAGACTGGAAAAAAGAAAGGCCTCGATCTCCGGGTCGGTTATGAATCCGCGCTTAGCGAGAAGTTCGAGGAAGGCCGCGGAAAAATTTCTAGAGGTCATGGCATGAGTCGTAGGTAGTAGGTGGTAAGTAGTAGATGGAAAGCCGTAAGTCTTAAACCCTTCTTTCCTTTTGTTGTACTACCTACTACATACTACCTACCACTTACTATTATTTATGGGCTTTCCAGTCCACCACCAGAGCCGAAGCCACAAAGACGGAGGAATATGTGCCTATCACGAACCCGACGATCAGGATGAACGCGAAATCCGCGATCGCGCTTCCCCCGAAAAAAAACAACGCCAAGGTCCCGAACAGCACGGTCAAGGACGTCAAAATGGTCCGACTCAAGGTTTGATTGATGCTCAGGTCCACGATCTGTGGAAAAGGCGTCTTTCGCATCAATTTGACATTGTCCCGGACCCGGTCAAATGTCACGATCGTATCGTTGACGGAAAAACCGATGATCGTCAGGATCGCCGCGATGGTCGCCAAATTGATCTCACGGCCACTAAGAGCATAAACACCAAAGGCAAAAATTGTATCATGAACGAGAGCCACCACGGCCGCTGCCGCGTACTTCCATTCGAATCGCCAGCCCAGATAGATCAAGATCCCAAGCCACGACCAAACGATCGCCCAGAACGCTTTGTCACGCAGTGAACCGCTGACCGAAGGCCCGACCTGATCGACTTTCTGGATATCAAAAGCACCTTTACCCACGGTCGCTTCCGCGGCCACACTTACCTTGGAGGGATTCCCTTCCGCCATTTTAACGATGTATTGATGACTTTTGGCATCTCCAAAATGCTGAAGCGTCAGGGACTTAAGCCCCTGCTTCTCGAGTTGAGCCCTGAATTTCGCCTGATCCACATCTTGCTTGAAGGCGACCTGGACATAGGTGCCTCCCGTGAACTCCACGCCATAATTCTTTGCCCCACGTGCCGTCAGAGCAAAGATCCCGAGTCCTAAACAGATCACGGAGAATCCATAAGCCCACAAACGGCCTTTAAGGAACGAGATGTTCGGATTCTTAAAAAGCTGAAGCATCTTGAAAACTTTGTTCGGATTCTTTTTGACGATGTGATCAAAAATGACGCGCGTCACAAAGATCGAAGAGAACATGCTCGCGATAATACCGATGGAAAGCGTTACCGCGAAGCCCTGGATCGGCCCGGTCCCGAAAATAAAAAGAAGGCCCGATGTGATCAAGGTCGTCACGTTCGAATCCAGAATGGCCGACAAAGCACGGTGATACCCAGCTGATATCACAGCCCTCGCCGTTTTCCCGGTCTCAGACTCTTCTCTCATCCTTCAAAACATCAAGATATTCGCATCTATCGCCATACCGACGGATACAATGAAAGCGGCGATACCAGGCAAGGTCAGGGTCAATCCGAAACCTGCCATAAATCCAGCAACAAGGATCATATAAACCACCAGTCCGAGATTAGCGACCATGCCGCAAAAAAGATAATAGACCGGCATGAACACAACGACAAAAAGAACGCCGAACAAAGCAGCACGAATGCCGCTTTCGATAGAATCTTTTCCGAGACTGGGGCCGATCGTCCTTTCTTCCACGACCGTTACAGGCGCGGGCAACGCGCCGGCGCGAAGCACAAGAGCCAAGTCGCTTGCTTCCGAGGCCTTAAAATTCCCGGAGATCTGGGCCTTGCCGTTCGGGATCCGGTCACGGATCACCGGCGCGGAATAGACTTGTCCGTCCATCACGATCGCAAGACGCTTGCCGATATTCTGGAACGTCACCTTGTCGAAGATCTTCCCGCCCTCACGATCGAGCGTCAGCTGAACGATCGCGGAACCGTACTGGTCGAAACCCACGGAAGCGGTCGTCAGATGCTCCCCGGTCAACACCGGCAAGAGTGCCAACAGCACCATTTCCTCGTTCGGGCTTCCTTTGACTTTCTTATATTCAAACCCCGGGGGGATCGTCCCATCATCCGCCTTCTTAATCAGATCCACATCTTCTGAGACGATCTTGAATTCCAAATGGGCCGCTTTTCCGGCGATCTCCTTGGCACGCTCCCGGTCCGTTATGCCAGGCAGTTTCACCACGACCTGGTTCTTGCCCTGCGTGGTGATCTCCGGTTCCTTGACGCCGAATTCATCAATGCGGTTACGGATGATCTCCGCCACGCGCGCGGTCACGTCCTTGCGCGCTTCCTCCGGAACCTTATCCATATCGACCTGGAGGAGCAATTGGACACCACCCTGGAGATCAAGCCCGAGATTAATTTTCTTATCCAGCGGATAGGCCTTCCAGATAGAAAAAACGACGAGGCCAATGATCAGCAGTACTTTCCACTTATAATATTTGTCCATTTTTTTCTCCTGAATATTAATGATCCAAGTTTGAAATTTTTAGCAGATTATTTTCTAAAAAGACTTGCGCCAGATCTAAATCCCAGGCACCAAGATACAATGACCAAATAATAACCAACCTCCAAATTCCAAAGATCGCCTTTTCTTCGTTTTTGGATATTGGTTATTGGTATTTGTTTGATTCTTGTTTCTTGGTTCTTGGGTTTTTATTGTCTTAAACCTGCAATTGCGCTTTTAAGAATCTCGATCTTGGTATCTGAACCCCCGACCGTAAGGACCACATAATCATCCTGAAGGCTCGAGATCGTTCCAAGAATTCCCCCGGTCGTGACCACCTTGTCCCCTTTTTTAAGCTGGGTAATCATCGCCTGAAGGTCTTTCGCCTTTTTCTGCTGAGGCCGGATGAGCAGGAAATAAAAGATCACAAACATAAGGATGATGGGCATGAACTGAACTAACGGATTGACCTTCGGAGCTCCTTCAACAACCTCAGCTGCGTATGCGATAGATTCGAACATGATTTCCTTTCAAAAGCGCTAAGCGTTATGGGGTAAGCGTTAAGTGAAAAACGGAGAATAAAGCTTTCTTACCGCTTAACGCTTATCGCTTACCGCTATCGTGTGTGTGGATCAAAACGGTTTAAAAATTGCTTCTTGAACTGCAGGAACCTGTTTTCTTTTATCTTTTCCCGCATGGAACGTACTAAGTTTACGAAAAAATGGACATTATGCAAGGTAATCAATTCAGCGCTTAGGATCTCGTGGCTGTTGACCAGATGCCGCAAATACGCCCGCGAAAAGTTCTTGCAGGTATAACAGCCGCAATCTTTCTGGACCGGCTGAGTGTCCAGCTTGTATCGTGTGTTCCGGAGAACCACCAATCCGTCGCTTGTAAACGCCGTTCCGTTCCTTCCATAGCGCGTCGGGTTCACACAATCGAACATATCCGCGCCGCGCTCGACCGCCTCAAAGAAATCCACGGGAGTCCCCACTCCCATCAGATAGCGCGGCTTGTCCGCGGGCATCCTCGGCAAAATATCCGAGAGGGCTTCAAGCATTTCGGGTTTGGGTTCGCCCACCGAAAGACCTCCGAGCGCGTAGCCGTCAAAACCGATCTCAACCGTCCGCTCGAGAGACTCCCTCCGGAGATCCTTGAATGTCCCGCCTTGAATAATTCCAAAGAGCGCCTGCGATTTAAGTTTGTGACATTTCTTGGCTCTGACCGACCACCGCAGGGTTATATTAACGGCTTTTTCGATTCCGGGTTTATCTTTGCTCGCGGCTGGGCATTCGTCAAAGATCATGGCGATATCGCTCCCAAGCACCTGTTGGATCTCCATCACCTTTTCCGGTGTGAGGAATATCTCCCGCCCGTCGAAGTAGGAATTAAATTTCACTCCTTCTTCGGTGATGCTGCGCAGCTTACTTAAAGAAAACACCTGATACCCACCACTATCCGTGAGAATCGGACGGTCCCACGCCATGAACTTGTGCAACCCCTTGAGTTTGTGGATCACCTCAAGGCCTGGACGAATATAAAGATGATAGGCGTTCGAGAGAATGATCTCAGCCCCGGATTCTTTCAGGTCACGCGGCATCACCGCCTTCACCGATCCTTGAGTCCCCACCGGCATAAAGACCGGCGTCTCAAAAGTCCCGTGCGCCGTCGTCACCTTCCCGACCCGCGCGTTACATTTTTTATCCTTTGCTATAAATTTAAATCCGAATTTTTTCATTTTATCCAATTAAAATCACATCGCAAGGGGTTGCAAAGCAGGGGGCTGGGTCTTCGGTCATTGGTTCCTTTTCTTACAGGCGAAATACTGGCAAAACATATATTGCTGCTAGCGCCCCTATTACAATACCCAACATTGCTCCCAATAGCGCGGTTTTTCTTTTTTCTGTTATGACAAAAACAAGAAAAAACACTCCTACCAAGGGAGGGGCAACCACATAAATAAGCAAACCAGAAAGCTGTGAAATTATTCCGAGACCTTGAACGGGGTAAGCGAGTGTACCCGCAGGCAAAACAGCGCATACCGTTCCTGTTAAGACTCCCTTCCAAAAGATTTTGTCTCTGCCAGAAGTTATATTTTTATTCATCCCCACAACCCCCTTTTCTGCGCTCTATCCCTAAACCCTATACCCTATCCCTGCCTGCCGGCAGGCAGGCGCTAACTAATAAACATGGCAGTGCCGTAGACGACTCTCCTGTAAGAGCCACGGCACAGTACTTATCCATCGAGGATAAGTGCATCACCGCCCTGATCTCGATCAATCTTCAAAGTGAGCAGGACTGTTCGCCATGCTCAAATAATGAGCATGGCATCACCGTATGACACAAAGCGATAATCTTCCTTTAAAGCGGTATTATACGCGGCCATGAGCTTTTCATAACCTAAAAATGCCGAGACCATGGCAAGGAGCGTGCTTTTGGGCATGTGGAAATTGGTGATCAGGGCATCCACGATCTTGAAATCATACGGCGGATAAATAAAAATGGAAGTCTTGCCCTTGCCGGGTTGAATAAAGGTGCCAGGCACCTTTATTTTCGATAAAGGTGCCAGGCACCTTTTTATAGCTGCTGACTCAAGAGCCCGGACACACGTCGTACCGCAGACCACCACGCGCCGGCTTTCTTTTTTTGCCCGGTTGATCCTCTCCGCCGCGTCTTCCGTAATTTCGTATTCCTCCTCGAACATTTTATGTTCTTCGACATGTTCGACCGTGATTGGTTGAAAAGTCCCGTAACTCACATGAAGCGTCACGTGTGCGATCTCGACGCCCATCCGGGTGAGCTTTTCAAGAAGCGGCTTATCAAAATGAAGTCCTGCGGTCGGCGATGCCACAGCACCTTCTTCTTTTGCGAAGACCGTTTGGTAGGTCTCTTGGTCCGAAGGCTGGTCCGGCCGGTCAATGTAAGGCGGGAGCGGAATATGGCCAAGTTTGTGGATCTTGCTCGCAACATCTTTACCTTCGAATTGAATGCGCCTCTTCCCGGAGTTCGGCTCCGCGGAAGTCATCACCGTCCCCACAAGCTCTTCATCCCTACAGAAACCGGATCTTTGATTCAGAGACCCGATCTCTGTGGGGTGAAAAAAGACCTGCTCGCCGTCTTTGATCCTTCCTCCCGGTTTAATGAGAGCTTCCCAGATATTGTTTCCAAGATCTTTCAAAAGCAGGGCTTCCCCTTTCCCGCCCGTGGATCTTTTACCAAAAAGCCGCGCGGGCAGGACTCTGGTATTATTGAGAACGAGAAGATCGGTGGGTTTGAGAAGTTCCGGAAGATCACGAAAGATCTTGTGCAAACAGCCGCCGCTTGCGCGATCCACACAAAGAAGTTTCGCGGCCGGCCTGTCTTTCGTCGGGAAGAGAGCGATCTTTTCTTTAGGGAGCGGGTAATTGAGATCGGATAACTTCATAGCGTTTAGGGGATAGTTTTTATACCTTATCCACTTTTTCGCCTTTGAGGATCTCGGGAACAGGACTCGCGTCGATGCGCAAGCCGCCGTCATGTTCGATTTTCAAAGTATAAATAGTGCCCGGAAGAAACATGGAACCGGGGGCTTCGATCTGCGCGTTCTTCACCCCGGCA
>CAYMER010000246.1:0-2960 GCA_964389345.1 uncultured bacterium
GGGCGGGGCGATCGTCATGAAACCGGAAGAGTTTCAAGGTCCCGGGGCCACGGTCCGTTTTGCGTGGGACAAGACGTACCTTTATTTTGTCGCGAAAGTAACCGATGACGATGTAGTAGCGAAAAGGACAGGGAAGCATATCTGGCGTGACGATCTTTTCGAGATCTTATTGACCCGGAGGGGAATGGACTTTTTTGGAATGATCCCGGAGATTACCAGCTTGGCTTCAGGCCGGGGCGTGAGACCCAAGAGCTTGCCGCTTGGTCCTGGTTCCAGGGCGGTGAGGACCCGCTGGAAAAGAAAACCGTGATTGCGAAAAGCTATACCGATGAAAAAGGTTATATCATCGAAGGCGCCATCCGCTGGGATTTTTTAGGAGTGACGCCGGAACCGGGCCGGGAGATCCGGCTCAGCCCGGCTGTGCATGAGATCGACCGGAAAGGCGTGGACGGAAAACTTGTTTGGTTCTTTCGCAATGAAGAAAAATACCAGCGTTTTGTCTTGGGAAAAGTGGTGTTGGAAAAAACAGAGGAGATCCGGAATGCCGAGACCAAGGAAAGATAAGTCGGAAAAAGGGAAAGCTGTTCGTCCCCTCGAAATAGGTCGAATCGTGAAGCGTTTGCGTACAGAAAAAGGACTGAGTGGTGTGGAGCTTTGCCGCCGCGGCAAGGGGATCGATCCCAAGACGCTTACGGCGCTTGAGAAAGGAAGGATCCGGAATCCTTCGATCGCCACGTTGGAAGCGCTCGCGAAGGGTTTTGGGATGACCGTGAGCGATCTTTTCCGGCAGGCCGAATTCGATCAGCGCGATTTTTTCTCTTTGGGTTCCCAAAAAGGACTCTGCAAGATTGATTTTCCGTCGCAGGGCATTCAGCTGATCTCGTTTACGCCGCTCATGGAGGAACTTTTTTGCGGGAAAATGATCCTTGAAGGCCAAAAGCGATTTGACGAAAAGCTTTTCAGCGGTGGCGGGTTTTTTTTTATCATGACACTGATCGGCCAATTTGAGGGGGAGATTGAGGGGCGAAGAGTGGCTCTGAAAGAAGGTGACAATCTGTTCTTTTTCGGGGGAATGAAATTTTGCATCAAAAATGCTATACAGCGCCACGGGACTCTTTTGCTGGTCACGGCACCGTCCTGCGTTGTAACGCGCCATTTTTCGGCGGCCTAAAACATCGCATAGTGTTTCACAGAATTTTAGTATAAAATATTCTCAAGTTTTGAAAGGCAAGGTGCACCATGGGGAGGGCAAATGCTTAGAATGGATGATCGGAAGAACCGCAGGAAGAGGGTGAAGGATGCTGGGTTGTCAATGGTGGAGATCCTTGTGGCGCTTGTTGTGGTCTCTACGGTCGCGGTTGGGATCCTGGCGGTGACGAGCTACGCCAAGCGATCCTCCGCGGTGCTGCAGCAAAAGATGGTCGCGATCCATTTGATTGACAAGAAGTTCTCGGAGCTCAAGAAAAAGAGTGGCGAAGAGGCACCGGCCACGCCGTCGCCGGGGACGACGACCGCCATTCTAATCACAGATCCGGATGTTCTCAAGGTGCTGAAAAATGCGGTGATGTCCATGACCGCGGTTTACCCGGATGCGGTCGCCACGGACCTAAGAGAGGTGAAAGTGATCGTCGGGTGGGATTATCCCTGGACCTCACAGACAACGCCCTGTGTTCTTTCGGGGAATGGCAGGGTTTGCGACAAACGGGAATCAGCGCTCACGGTTTTCTTCAAGGAGTAAGCCCGTGAAAAATCGAGGATTGTCGCTTTTGGAATTGATCTTGGCGCTTTGCATGGTGAGCGTGGTCCTGTTCGCGATCAATACCCTCTACCTTTCTTCCGTTCGTTCGAGTCTGACCGCCAATCAGGACACCAAAATGCAGAATGAACTGGCGTATGTCTTCCGGGACATGGAGATTTATCTGAGAAACGGAATCAGCGGCGGGGTTTTGACGAAAAAGCCCGATCATAATTCTTTCGCGTCTCCGGTAGCAGGTCCTATCGTCTCTCGCGACACAACCGGAATCTGGTTGGGGGTCGTGGTGGGAGAAGGAACGGATGCCGTGGAAATCTGGCTTGGTTATCAGTTCGCGACCTCTGGGACTCCTCCGATCCCCGCGAAGATCGTTCGGAAGGTCTATACGATCGGTGCAGGAACACCGGCTTGGACGGAAACAACTTTATCTTCCGGAAGGTTGGTCCCCTATGCGGATACGGTGGATTCGAACGGTAATGGAAAAATTGACGCTGCCGAGATAACAGCGCGCAATACATGCATTCAGGATCCTACTTTACGCGAGAACCAGTGTGAACTTGCGGCGAAAACGGGGCCTTATCCTATATTCAAGGTTTCGGACGATAAGAGAGTCGTTTATATAAGCCTCAAAGCCGCGGGGAAAATTTTCGGAGGCAAGAAGGACACTTCCACATCGGGAATGACCCGCACGATTTTTTTGCATTCCACCGCCGGTTAAAAAAGATTCCAAAGGTCATTGAAAATGCCGGATAAAAAAGACGCGATGAAAGACCGGAACGGTTTCGCGTTGATCATGGCGCTTTTTCTCGTGGTCGTGATCTCCACGGTTGCGGTGGGGAGTTTTGCCACCCTGGGCCGTCAGCAGCGGACCGTCCAACGGGCGGTGGAGGGGATCCGTCTTCAGTGGGCGGCGGAAGGGACCATCGACCGGGGCATGAAACTCTTTGGCGAATACACCCGTGCCGACGGATTCCCCGGCCAGTCATCTGCTCCGGATTACGATGTCTATGACTCCCGCCCCGGCGGCGGCAATGCGTTTTTCGCCGCGACGCTGACCCAATGGTTTACTACCCTGAAAGGTAATCATAGTGAATTGAACCATGTCGTCGTTTCCTCGCTCACCGTCAAGGTTGATCCAACGACTGCGAATCAACCGCACGACCGGCTCTACGACATCAAGGTCACGCTCCGGAGCGATACGGGTACA
>CAYMER010000247.1:0-5292 GCA_964389345.1 uncultured bacterium
CTTCGCCGCACCTGCCAGCGGGCAAGGCTGCTGAGGATGGCGACGGTAAAGCTCGTTCGGCTGGAAATTCTAACGGCGAAGGCCTGACGCTCAGTGCCGTCGAGCGAGTGTGGCCTCAGGTGATCGAGCTTGTAAAGGCCAAGCGCATATCTTTGAGTCTTTATCTTGCCGAAGCCGAGCCCGCGGAAGTGGAAGGTTCGGTGATCGTGTTGGGGCTTCCTTCCGAATTCCGTTTTCATAAAGAAACGCTCGAAAAGGATCTGAACAAACAGGTCATCGAAGACGCGTTCGAACAGGCTTTAGTCAAAAAAGTTCGGGTTCAATGTGTCGTGACCGAGCGCGATGGAACGACTCAGGACGCGGACGAGGACGGGAAAAGATTGCCCGAAAAGGACGAGGGTGTGCCAGACATTGTTTCAAAGGCTCTCGAAATTTTCGGCGGTTCCAAAGTCATCCGTAAGGAGTAAAGACGCTTAAAATGCTTAACAGGCACAATAGGCTAAAGATGCTTTAAAGCTCTTTAGCTTTTTGCGCTTTTTAAGCTTATTCAGCCTATTTAGCATCACTGTAAGGAAATCATGAAAGCCTACTCCGAATTAATGACAAAGCTGGTTGATGCCCTCTCCAAATTGCCGGGTATCGGCAGGCGTTCGGCCGAGCGCATGGTCTTCCATCTTCTGAAAACAAAAAAAGAGGATGCGCTAACGCTCGGGGAACTCATCCAACAGCTCCGTGAAAGCGTGGTTTTTTGCAGCGTTTGTCATAATTTTTCGGACGGGAAACTTTGCCATATCTGTTCCGATCCGGGGCGCGATTCGGGGCTCATTTGTGTGGTCGAGGATCCCAAGGACGTTGTGGCGATTGAAAAAACCGGAAGTCATCATGGGGTCTATCATGTTTTGTTGGGCGCGTTGTCGCCGCTGGACGGGATCGGGCCGGATCAGATCTGCATCCAAGATCTTCTAGAGCGTGTAAAGCAAAAGAAAGTCCGGGAAATCATTCTTGCGACCAACCCCAACACAGAAGGGGACACGACCGCGCTCTATCTCGCGAAGGTTCTGGCGCCTTCCAAAGTGAAGGTGACGCGTCTCGCTCGCGGCATTCCGGTCGGCAGTCACATCGAATATACGGACCAAGCGACACTTTCCCGCGCTTTTTCCGGGCGGCATCCCGCATGAATAAAGGTGCCAGGCACCATTTCCATCCAATAAAGGTGCCCAGTACCTTTATTTTTCTATGATCAAATCTTTCGCGAACACTACCGTGCTTGTGACCGGCGCCTCCTCCGGGATCGGAAAAGCTCTGGCGCGTGCATTGGCAGGGCAAGGCGCAAGCTTGATCCTCGTCTCGCGCAACGCCCAACGGTTGGAACAAGAAGCTGAAGATCTCAAGATCCGTTTTGGCGCGAGCGTTCATGTTTTTCCCGAGGATCTGGAGCGTTTAGAAAATCGCCTGGAACTTTTTGCATGGATCCAGAAGAGCAATCTCACCGTGGACGTTCTTGTCAATAACGCCGGTTTCGCGCATTACGGCCCATTTTGGGAAACGAGCTTTGAGGAGACAAGCGGCATGCTGGATCTGAATGTCCATGCTTTGACGCATTTGACGCGGCTTTTTCTTCCCGGAATGCTTGAACGAAGAACAGGCGGAGTTTTGAACGTGGCCTCCACCGCCGGGTTCCAGCCGCTTCCGAATCTTTCGATTTACGCGGCGACCAAAGCGTTCGTTTTGAATTTTTCCGAAGCGTTGTGGGCGGAATGTAAGGGGCGGGGCGTCCGTGTTTTTTGCCTCTGCCCGGGGAACACACTCACGCGTTTCCATCAGACCGCCGGAATCCACAAGCAGAAGATGTTCTTTAGCGCTTCGGCGGCCGATGTCGCGCGTTTTGCACTCAGGAAATTTTTGAAGACCCACCAGCCTTCGGCGATCTACGGTTTTTGGAATAAGCTCATGATCTATGCTGAGAGGCTGAGCCCGAGACGCCTGACATTGTTCGTGACGGGACTCATGTATAGATCTCGACGAAATTCAAATTTCCAAGAAACAATAACCAGAGAATAACCGAGAACCAAATGCCAACGGAAAACGGAATTGCTTGGTGTTTGTATTTTGGTTATTGAGGATTGTTTGTATCTTGGTTTTTGGGATTTGGAATTTAAATTTCAAGAGGGTTGCTAGCGTCGCTTTTCTTGATTAGAATGACCCCCGTTTCGCGCGTCAAACATGCGGGCATAGCATAATGGTAATGTCCTAGCCTTCCAAGCTAGTCATGCGGGTTCGATTCCCGCTGCCCGCTCCAATTCACATATGTGAATTGGAGCGAGGTTCGCCCGAATTTCGGGCGACCCGCTAATTATTTTAAAGCGCGGAGCTCCCTCCTTAATTCTTATGTTTTTTCTCTATGTCCTGAAAAGTTTAAAAGACAAAAGAACTTATGTTGGACATACTGCTGATATCGAGCGCCGTCTCTGTGAGCATAATTCCGGGAGAGTCCCGGCCACAAAAAATCGACAACCGCTTATAATTCTTAAAATCGAAACTCACGCAACGTTAGGCGAAGCTAAAAAGCGGGAGCTTTATTGGAAAAGCGGAGCTGGGCGCAGGCGGCTGAAAGAGTTATTCAAAAAAGAAATGTCCTAAGCGAATGAACCCTATCCAAAAAATCTGTTACCTTCCCAAATACGCCGTCTTCAGGTTTCTGGCGTTCCTTTTTCGCCTCTTCCCGCCCTGGTTTTAGACGCGGGTTTTCTCCGATTGACTTTTCGGGAAAATTCCCTAGAATACGTCCATCAATTTTGGGAATGCGAAGAAGTGGGCGCACAAACCCACTTCTTTTTTTTCCCCGGACTCGGAAGGAAACAGGGACATAATGTCACAAGATCTGCTGGCTTCGTTGGAATACATCGAAAAAGAGAAGGGGATCACCAAAGAGGTCCTCTTGGACGCGCTTCGTCACGCCCTGATCTCCGCTTGCCGCAAGGGTTCGCCTGAAAAAGGAGATGCTTTTGACGTTCAGATCGATCCCAAGACCTTCCGCATTACTATGTTTCTGGATGGTAAGGAGATCAACGATCCCCGTTTTGGGCGTATTGCCGCGCAAACCGCCAAACAAGTCATCATTCAGAAGATCCGTGAAGCCGAGCGCGAATCCATTTTTATAGAATACAGCCAAAAGCAGGGCGATATCGTTTCCGGCAGCGTTCATCGCATCGAATCCAAGGCCATCATCGTGGATTTTGGAAAGACCGAAGGTATTTTGCCCGCGCGCGAACAATCACCGCTTGACAGTTTTCGCCAGGGGAATGTGGTGCGCGCGTACGTGATGGAAGTCAAAAAAACATCCAAAGGGCCGGAGGTAATTTTATCTAGAACGCATCCGGACCTTGTGACAAAATTCTTTGAAATGGAAGTTCCGGAGATCCACGATGGACTCGTGAAGGTCAGGGCTGTCGCGCGCGAAGCCGGATCCCGCACCAAGATCGCAGTGATTTCTACCGATGAAAAGATTGATTGCGTCGGTTCCTGCGTGGGTGTCCGCGGGCAGCGCGTCAAAAGCATCGTGCGCGAGCTCGGGGGTGAAAAGATCGATATCATCCGTTATAGCGACGACATTGAGACCTATATCAAGAATGCGATGGCGCCGGCCGAACTCAAAAAAATCATACTTAATCCCCAGCGGCAAAGCGCCGAAATCCTGGTCGAGGACGATCAATTATCGCTTGCGATCGGAAAAAAGGGACAGAACGTGCGCCTTGCGTCAAAACTGATCGGCTGGGAACTCGACGTGCGCAGCACCACGCAAAAGATCCCTCTCAGCTCACTGGACGGTGTTGGGGAAAAGACAGAAGAGATCCTCAAAGAGGCAGGGATCCAGGGGCTCAGAGAGCTTCTTAAGAAAACAGCCGAAGAGCTTTCCGAGATCCCGGGCATCGGCCCCAAGACAGCCGAAAAGATCCTTGCCTCGGCCAAAGAAGCCTCGACAAAAAAAAGCGTGGCGAGCCAAGTGATCGAAAAAGCAGTTCCCGCGGAGGCGTTCGAGGCGGATGCCGTGGCGGAAGAAACGAAAGAGAAGGCCCCTGAAGCTGAAAAGGGGCGGGAAGAGACGGGTGCGTAACATGGCCAAAGGGAAAGAAAAAGCCAAAGGAAAAGAAGCGGATAAGAAGGCTTCCAAAGTTTCCGCCGTTAAAAAAGTAGCGCCGAAAAAAGTCGCCACAAAGGCCATCGTAACAAAATCAGTCAAAGAAAAAAAATCCCTCGCTAAAGCCCCGGCTAAAGCAAAATTCTCCGCGGAAATCAAGGCTCACGAGGAAAAAGTTATCGCAGAGGTGAAAGCGCCGGTGTTGAAACCGGCAGCCGTTCCTCCTCCGAAGATTGTTTCTGCTCCGCCGGTCAAAAAAGAAATACCTCCTGTAATTGAAAAGAAGCCTGAGCCCAAACCCGTTGAGCGCAAAGCCCCGGAGGTTTCGAAACCTCAGGCGGTACCTGTTGCGGAAACGCCTAAAACGAAAGTGGATCCAGCACCGCAGGCGCCCAAAATTGTTGTCCCGCTGCCTATCGTGAAACCTGTAGTGGAGATCCGCTTTCCGATCACCGTCGGGAATTTAGCGCAAAAGATGAATCGGCGGATCCCGGAAGTCATCAAATCTCTCATGGGGATCGGCATTTTTGCGAACGTGAACCAGCTTTTGAACGAAGAGATCGTTTACGCGGCCGGGGAAGCCCTCGGGATCGAGATCCGTAAAATGGCGGACGAGGCCAAGGAGATCATTGAAAGCGGCATTGCGGAAGATCCCGTGAAACTGAAGTCACGCCCGCCGGTCGTGACCATGATGGGTCATGTTGACCATGGTAAGACGTCGCTTCTGGACGCGATTCGCAGTACGAACGTGGCGTCCAAGGAAAAAGGTTTTATCACCCAGCATATCGGGGCCTATGGCGTGGATATCCCGGGTAAAGGGCATGTGACATTTTTGGACACACCGGGCCATGAGGCCTTTACGGCCATGCGAGCTCGCGGCGCCAACGTAACGGATGTGGTCGTCCTCGTAGTGGCTGCCGATGACGGCGTGATGCCGCAGACGATCGAAGCCATTGACCACGCGCGTGAGGCCGGTTGCCCGATTGTCGTGGCGATGAACAAGATCGATCTTGCGAACGCCAATCCCGCAAAGGTGTTGGGCGAGCTCCAGCAGATCGGGCTCGTGCCTGAAGAGTGGGGCGGCAAAACGATCGTTGTGAAAGCTTCCGCAAAGACCGGTAAAGGGATCGAAGATCTTCTTGGCATGTTGCTTC